>DEAY01000411.1 GCA_002348345.1 Verrucomicrobia bacterium UBA2970 | reverse complement strand
CCTCGTCGATCTTGGTCGTCAGTTCCGATTGCAAGGCCGCTTCGTCCGCGCCGGCCCCCTGCCGATCTTCGATCTGCCAGTCAATCGGTTGCTCGGCATCACTGCCACCCCCTGCATCAAGGGAACTCGTCGGCCGCCGGGATCGACGTCGCAACTCGTTGAGCCCCAAGTTTCGAGCGATGGTAAACAACCAAGTAGAGAACTTGGCCTTCACCTGGTAGCGCGCCGAGGCCTTGAACACCTGGAGGAAGACCTTTTGCGCAATGTCTTCCGCTTCGACCGGATCCCGAATCATCCGGGCAACGATGTTGATCACCGGCTGCTTGTACTTGTCGACCAACGATTCAAACGCGACAAAGTCCCCCTCCTGAACCTTGAGCATCAACGCTGCATCACTGTCGCCCTCACTCTCCATCAACCAGTTCTTTCATTCAACAACGGCAACTCAAATCGGTTTCGCTGTCAGACCGATTCAATCCGATCGAAAAATTTCGTTACAGCTCCCAGACGTTCCGGCTACCCTACGCCGCGTAGTAATGGCAAGTCTATTGGAAAAGGCCGAAGCCAGCGCCAAAAAAATCCTCCGACTCAAGAAACGGACGCGAGACTCCGTCGACCTGCCCAAGTATCGGAATTTCCTTAAGATCGAGTCCCATCGCCTCCGAATCGAACATCGCGCCGGCGGCGGTGGCCTTGCCATCACCCGGGCTCGGGCCCGAATGCTCGACCTGGTGGTCCAAGCGCTCTACCGGGAAATCCTCCACCTTCAACCCCAACCGGAAAACGATCGAAGCCAACTGGCCCTGGTCGCCTACGGTGGCTATGGCCGCGGCGAACTCAACCCCTGCAGCGATCTCGATGTCATGGTCCTTCACAATCAGACGGACCTGAATCGAAGCGAGAAACATCGTTGGCTCATTGATTTTTGTCAGACCTTTTTCCTCTCTCTCACCGACATCCGGCTCAAGATCCTTCCCGTCACTCGATCGATCCACGATTGCATCCAGGTCGCCAACGAAGACGTTCAATCGAAAACCGCCTTGATCGAAACCCGTCTCATCGCCGGCGATGCCGAACTCTTCAAGTCAATGACTCAAACCTTGATTGCCCGATGCGTACAGAAACAAGAACGCGCCTACATTGCCGCCCGACTCCAGGATCAACGATCGCGGCGAGGGAAACACGGGGACTCGCCCTACCTTCAGGAACCTAACATCAAGAACGGATGCGGGGGCCTTCGGGATTACCAGAATCTTCTCTGGATGGCCTTTTTCAAGAAACGCTGCCGATCGATCGATGATCTTCTCGTGAGCGACATCATCGACCGATCGGAATACCGCCAACTCACTGCGGCCTACGACTATCTGCTCCGCGTTCGAAACGAAATGCACTATCTGACCCATCGACCGGAGGATGTCCTCCGCCGGTCCCTTCAGCCAAGGGTCGCCTTTTACCTTGGATTCAAACAACGCTCCCCCTCCGAGCGCCTTGAGGTGTTCATGCACGAGGTCTACACTCACCTGCGCAACATTTATCTCCTCAGCCGAACTCTGGAACAGCGCATGGCGCTCTTCCCTGAAGCAGGTGGGTTTCGAAAGATTTCCAGAATCCTCAGTCTGAAAAAACCGATCGTGATCGACGGATTCGAGATCAGCGATGGACAGATCGCGCTCTCCAATCCCCGAGCGCTCAAGGAGCAACCTCGGCGTCTGATGCGAGCCTTCCTCCATGCCCAACAGCGAGGCCTGAGTTTCCACCCAGACCTCGCCTATACGATCCGCTCGCTCTTACCCTTGGTCGATCGAAGTTTTGTCGCCGACAAAAACGTCCAGGAAACCTTTATCGAAATCTTGGGCCAACCCGGCAATGTGGCGCAAACCTTACGAGCGATGCACGAAACCGGGCTTCTCGGTAAGTTCATCCCCGAGTTCGGCAAGCTCACCGGCAAGGTTCAACACGAATTCTACCACGTCTACACGGCCGACGAACACACCATTGTCTGCATTGAGGAACTCGACCGGGTCTGGGAGGCAAAGGACGAGCCTTACTGTCACTACACCCGAATCTTCGAGCGCTTGGATCGTCCCTATCTCTTGTACCTGGCGCTCATTCTTCACGACACCGGCAAGGCCGCCCGAGGCAAGGAAAACCATTCCGTCGATGGAGCCAAGATTTCCCAACGCGTCGGGAAACGACTGGGGCTAGACAAGAGCGACATCCGGACCCTGACGTTCTTGGTCGAGGAACATCTGACCATGGCCACCGTATCCCAACGCCGCGATCTCGAGGATTCCTCCGTCATTCAAGCGCAAGCGGTTCTCGCCCGACAGGCCGAGCATGTTGATCTGCTCACCCTGCTCACCCTGGCCGACTCCCTGGGAACGAGCCCTGACATGTGGAACGGATTCAAAGACAGCCTTCTCCGTAGTCTTCACTATCTAACCTACGAGGCCCTCTCGACCGAGACCACTCATCGGGTGGCCCAGGAAAAACTGAAAAAAACGCTCCGTCGACAGGTCGAACCGGAATTGCCTGCGGCGATTCGGACCGACGAAATCGAAGCCCACTTCACGGAACTTCCCGATCGCTACTTTCGCACCACAAAGCCCGAGACAATTCAGGCGGATCTTGAACGAGTGCACCGCTTCATGAGTCGCCAAACTCGCCTTAGCGAGCAACCGTTGGACCCGGTGGTCAGCTGGCATCAGGAACGAAATCGAGGCTACTCCCTCCTGCAGGTCGCCACCTGGGATTACCCCAGGGTTTTCGCCAAACTCGCCGGTGCCTTGGCCGCCAGCGGGATCAATATTCTCAGCGCCCGAATCTTCTCACGGGCAGACGGCATCATCCTCGATACCTTTTCCGTGATCGATGCGGTGAGCGGTGCCCTCGTCGGAAAAGAGCGGCGCCAGACCTTCCACGACAACGTCACCCAAATCCTCATGAATGAGGTCGATCTCGACCCACTCGTCGCCCAAGCACCAAAAGCCCCCCCGCTTTACCAATCGCTTGAGAATGAACGCATTCAGACTCAGATCGAGTTTGACAATAACACTTCTGAACGAAGAACCATTATCGACATCGATACGGAGGATCACTTGGGTCTCCTCTACGTCATCGCCACCATCCTGGCCGAACTCCAGCTCGATCTCTCCGTCGCCAAGATCAGCACCGAACGGGGCGCCGCCAACGACAGCTTTTACGTCCGGGAAGCCGGTGGCGGCAAAATCCTTGATCCGGAGAGGCAGTCCCAAGTCCGCGCCGAGTTACTTCGAGCCATCGAACGCGTCTCCCATCTGGGCGAACGTTGACCACCTCCAGGGAAGCTCAATATTCTCCACCACGCCCCGGCACCCCCCATCACCGACAAGGTGCCTGCAATTTCCGGATTGAAATCTCCCACACGCTCCGGTGATCATCCCTTCTCTAATCATGTCCGGTGCCATTCGTAATCCCAATCTTCGCATCCTTCTCATCGCGCTCTCGGTGTTGTTTCTCGATCAACTCACCAAGGTGTTGGTGCAACGCAACCTGCTCTTGGGATCGGAACGGGTGGTCATCGACGGTTTTTTTCGACTGGTGCACTGGGGCAACACGGGAGCCGCTTGGAGTCTGTTCAAGGACAACAACACGATGTTGACGGGAGTGGCGATTGTCGCGGTTGTGGCCCTCGTCGCCTTGCGTCATCAATTTGAAATCCACCGCCCCCTAGGGCAACTGGCCATGGGGCTCATGCTCGGCGGGATCACCGGAAACCTGGTCGACCGGTTCCGCATGCACCACGTCATCGACTTTCTCTACTTCTACACCAACCAGCGGGGGGGAACCGAGATCGGCTTTCCCGCATTCAACATCGCCGACTCAGCGATTTGCACCGGGGTTGGGATTCTCCTCCTCCTCTCCTGGCAACGGGAGGAAGGGCCCGAAACCGCCCATTCCTGATCATTCGACCATGCCAGAACTCGAAGCGACGCCCGGCGGAGCCATTTACCTGGCAGGACCCACGGCGGTCGGCAAATCGCGCCTGGCTCTCGAGATCGCAAGGCAACTCGGTGGCGAAATGATCTCGGTCGATTCGATGCAAGTCTATCAGGGACTCGACATCGGCACCGCGAAAGCCTCGGCATCCGATCAAGACGAGGTTCCCCACCATCTGATTGACATCGTACCGCTCGACCACCCCTTCGACGTTCAGCAATTCCTCACGCGCACGGCAGACGTGATTCCGGGGATCAAGCGGCGACAACATGTTCCGATCTTCTGCGGAGGAACCGGCCTCTACTTCAAAGCCTTCCTCGAAGGGCTCGACCCCCTGCCTCCGCCCGATCCCGCGCTCCGAAAAACCCTTGAAAACACCCCGACCAAGGCCTTGTTGGAGGAACTGAGGGAGAACGATCCCCGAAGATATCAATCGATCGACCGGCAGAATCCCCGTCGCATCATTCGGGCGGTCGAAATCCTTCGCCTCTCCTCCCAATCCCCTTCCGATCAAAGAACATCGTGGTCCCGGGAAAACCCCAGGGGTCGGCTGATCGTTCTTTCCCGCCAGCCCGATGAGCTTCGCCACCGCATTCATGATCGGGTGGATCAGATGATGGGCGAAGGGTTGATTGAAGAAACCCAAAACCTGCTCACCCGCGGGCTCCGCGAGAATCCCATCGCCTGCCAGGCCCTCGGGTACCGTCAAGTCATCGAGTATCTTGAGGGCCAGTATTCGAAAGAGGACACCATTCAAAGGATCAAGACCAAGACCTGGCAATTTGCTCGGCGTCAGCTGACCTGGTTTCGCAAACAACCCCATACCAAATGGATCGACCTCTCCGGCACATCCCTCCGACAACAACTCGCCGCCATTCTCCAACCCTCCATTCCGTCGAGCCCATGAGGCCCGGCTCCCATATTGAATTCAATACCACTCTTGGATTGACGTCTGTCGGGTTCCCGCTCCAATTTAGCGCAAACACGTCACTCATTCTGGAATGCCAATCAAGCTCATTAAATCGGTCGCTCTATTCGGACGAGAAGTCCTCAGTAATCCCGTCACGACCGGCGCCATATGCCCTAGCTCACCCTTCCTGTCTGCGAAAGTCGCCTCCTTCATTGATCGATCTCGTCCAGGTTGGGTCGTGGAACTCGGTGCGGGAACGGGGGTCGTCACGCGAGCGCTCCTCGATCACGGTGTGCCTCCCGAGCGTCTCGTGTCGATCGAAATGTCCGCCTCACTGGCGAGTCACCTCCGCGAACAATTCCCAGACACCCAAATCATCGAGGGGAACGCGATGGAGCTCCAATCCATTGTCGATCGCGTCAGTGGAAAAAGGGACTCGAAAGTTGACTACGTCGTCTCCAGTCTTCCGTTCCGATCTCTCCCGAATGACGTCAGCCAGCAAATTGTCTCCCAGATCAAGCAGGTCATCGGGAAAACGGGTGAATTGATCCAATTCACCTACGACCTCCGACCACGGGAGTTTGCCCCGTTCGCCGGACTGAAGCGTTGCCAATCTAGCATCGTGCTGATGAATGTTCCACCCGCCAGAGTGGATCGCTTTCGCGTCAACGGGCTCGCCTCCGAACCCTGAAAAACCATCCCCCGATGGCTCCCCCTTCGGAACGTTCCCGAACCGCTCTGATCACCGGAGCCAATCGCGGCATTGGACTCGAAACCGCTCGGCAGCTTGGCGCCCGGGGTTGGCGGGTCATGGCGTGTGCCCGTCAGTCCCCGTTTCCCAAAGCAGCCCGATCCACCCTGCTCGCCGCCAATCCTCATACCCTGTTCACGCCGCTCGACCTCAACGACCCCTCCTCCATCGATGCCCTCGCGCTCCGACT
>DEAY01000024.1:746-3187 GCA_002348345.1 Verrucomicrobia bacterium UBA2970 | reverse complement strand
GTGGTTGGTCGGTTCGTCGAGAATGAGAAGATCGGGCTGGGCGATGATGGCCCGACACAGCGCGACCCTTCGATGTTCTCCGCCGGACAAATCCGCGACCCGGCGTTCTTTGGCCGGCACCTGCAGGTGCGTCATCGCGGACTCGATCCGTTGGTCGAGTTCCCATCCATCGGCGGCCAGAATCTGTCGTTCAATCCTCTCGTGTTGGTCTGAAGTGGCCGGCAGGGTTTCGAATTGGTGGATCAAGTCGAGGATGTCCTGGGCACCCGACCGGATGGATTCGAAAACGGTTTGATGGTGGTGGAGTTCGAATTCCTGAGGCAAGTAGCCGATCCGCAAATCCCGACGGGTGACCACCTCTCCCGAGTCGGCCTTTTGCTCTCCAGTGAGGACCCGAAGGAAGGTTGATTTTCCCGAACCATTTCGACCGACCAAGCCCAGCCGATCCCCTTGACAGACATTGAGCGAAGCATCCTCCAGCACCACCTGGGTGTTATAGGCCACCGAGAGGTTTTGAGCGGACAAAAGTGAGGTGGATTGAGTCTCGGGCATTCGAATGCGTTGGGTTGCCGTCAGCGATCGGGATAACTAAGCCTTTCCCGGCAGCGCTCTCAATCAAAAACCGTTCTTATCTTGTGTTCGGTGGTTTTCCGAGGGAGAGGGAGACCCCTGAGCCCACCAGAAGCGTGGCGATCCAGAACTGAGTGGGGATGGATTCATCGAGCAGGAGCCAGGCCCAAAAGGCGGTGAGAAGCGGGATGAGGTTGACGAACAGCATGACCTTGCTGGTCGGCCAACGCTTGAGGGCATAGGACCAGGCAAGGAACGCGACCACCGACGGACCCAACACCGCGTAGGTGTAGGCGATGAGGACTTTTGAATTGAGGGTGATGGTTTGAGTGAAGTGGTCGTAGAGCGCAAAGGGACTGATGAGAAGGGCCGTGCGCCAGAAGATTTCACCATTGAGCTGACAGGCGGAAAGCTGATTCTGATACTTGCGGGAAAGGTAACTGAAATTGACCCAGAGGAGGCTTCCGAGAAGCGAGAGGGCATCGCCGATCCAGGCTCCGGAGGTTTTCGAGAGGGTGGGGAGGAAGAGCCAGATGACACCGATGAACGTCAGGCCGGAGGCCAACAACATTCGTTTCCAGGCGATCCGTTGTCCGTCGTATCGATCCCAGAGCATCGCGAATACGGGTGAGGTGGCGAAGTAGACCGCGACGTTGGATGCGGTCGTCAAGCGCAGGGCCCAGACAAAGGAAAGAAGGTAGGCCGTGAAACCCAACCCGGGACCGAGCCAGAGTTGCTTTCGCAGCGCAGCATCGATGGGGCGTCTGGGGCCGAGCGCCGGGATGAACCTGGCCATCAGGAGCAGAATCGAACTGCAAATCGCAAATCGAATGCCGGTGGCCCACATGGGCGGCCATTCCGTGATCACAATCTTGGTTGCGATGTTATTGCCACTCCACAGAGTGATCGCGATGCCAATGGCAGCCACGATCTTCCATGAACCCTCTCTTTGCGTCACGTCCTAGTTAGGGCAGCTTTGCCAATCCAGCGCAATGGCAATTTCCGTTGACCCTGGGCGGGTTCCCGATAGGTTGATCCGATGGATCATTCACCGGGATTTCTAGCACTGGTTGACGATGCCAAGACCCGTATCAGTGAGGTCACACTGGCCGAGGCTCGCGAACGGATGGCTGCCAATTCGCAAGCCGTGCTCATGGACGTTCGCGAAGACACTGAGTGGGCTCGTGGCCATGCGGTTGAGGCCGTGCACCTCGGGAAGGGGATTCTCGAGCGTGATCTGGAGGCACGCTACCCCGATAAGACGACCGAGATCATCATGTACTGCGGGGGCGGTTACCGTTCGGCCCTGACCGCAGATGCGGCGCAACGGATGGGCTACGCGAATGTCCACTCGCTGTTGGGGGGCTACAAGGGTTTGGTTCAGGCTCAATGGCCGATGAGCGTTCCGGACCAGGGTTAAGGAAATCGGATCCCCGGCCTGAAATTGCAGTAGGGCGTGAGGGCAAATGGGAACTGGAAATCCGGCTGAGGAGGCATCTCAATCTTCTTTCCTCAAGGTTGGGTGGATCTCTCGTGAGCTTCTGTTCGGTCTCAGCCACCGTTAAGCTCTTGATGGGAGCGGTCCAGGTCGGGAGCATGCACTTCTTGAAGGGTGGGCTGACCGGCGGGCTTGCCATTGAGGATAGTCCCCCAGTGGGCCTATGGTCCTCATGTGGCTACCGGGATCCGAGTCAGAATGCTCTGATCAACTTTAGGTCTTGTCGAGCGCTGCGCTCACGGGATCACGGGCGAGTGTTGTGAGAAAAAAAGGGGTCAGCATTTTGGCTTTCGATCAGGCTTGCCTAAAGGCATTCTCGGGATACGATTCTCGGGTCCTTCAAGACGTGGGGTCATAGCTCAGTTGGTAGAGC
>DEAY01000024.1:0-383 GCA_002348345.1 Verrucomicrobia bacterium UBA2970 | reverse complement strand
TCAAATCCCCTTGGCTCCACCATTTTGATTACCGGGGCTTACAACTTTCACGGTCGGTTGCTCGGTTAGATCAGTTCTAAGACCATTTCCGGGGAAGTCCTGAACCATCCACTGGTTTCGAAAAGAGCATTCCAATCATGTTTTCGGATGGTTTGCCGCAGCTGCCTCGGCGGGTCGGAGTGAACTTTATTAAGAATCTCGCAGCCCCCGCTTCCATATTGTCGACCTTGGATCAGCTCTGTTCGGAGTTCGGTTTGATAGCTCGCTCCACACTCACCACCAAGAGTGCCTGCCGCCCCTCCATTTTCTGGCCCAAAATGAGTGAGAGGATTTGAATCAAAAAAATCCTCGAAATGAATCAAAAGAGACACAAGCCAGAAGAG
>DEAY01000361.1:723-24902 GCA_002348345.1 Verrucomicrobia bacterium UBA2970 | reverse complement strand
GAGAGAGGCGTCGACGATGACCTGGATGCTTTTGAGTGAGGTCCCATCATTGACCTCGACGAAGGAAAACGCCTTGGCATCTCGCCGGGTGCGGACCCAGCCTTGGATCAGGATATGCTCCATGGGACCGTTGCTGGCGAGGGCGTGTTTTACGAGCGTTCGATTCATAGTTCTCTCTCAAGGCACGCTGTACTGCTTTGCCGGTTACGCTGTAAACAAAAACCGCGTTCGTCACCAGCAAAATTGGCCGCCCTCATTCAACGGGATTAAACCGGATGGTGACGAGTGCCGGACTGGCCGTTGGCTTGGGCGGTGGAAGATGTGAGGTCGGCCCAAAGGCTTTGCGATGAATCTAGGATTCATGGTGATCTCAACCATCAGGATTCCAACGCTGATTCAGATCCGGGACCTGGGTGAGCCGGAGGTCGTCCTTTCGGCCCGGCTCGCTTGGCCTCACGACACTCTCGTTCACTTCGGCCAAATACGCTTTATCAAGGGATTCCTGACCCGGAGAGGGTCAGTAGTCGCGGAAGGGGCCGCGGGGCTCGGATCGGGACATCTCCTCCAGCCATGCTTGAAACTCTTGTTTGATTCGTTGAAGCACAAGCGGATGGGTTGATGAAAGGTCTGTCGACTCACCGGGATCATGGTTGAGATGGTACAAGCCGCCGGTTTTTCCATCCATATCGACCCATTTCCAGTGTCCTACCCGGGCGGCGAGGCGGCGCTTTCGTTTCCAGAACATTGAGGATCGAGGGGAGGCGGATTCTCTACGAATCACGGGCCACCAGTCGAATCCGTCCAGAGTCAGTCCGGGGGGGAGGGGGGCTCCTGTTGCAGCGGCGAGGCTTGGCAGGATTTCCAAGCTGGTAAGGAAGGCATCGTTGACCGCACCGGCCGGGACCCCTCCGTCTGGCCAGCGGATGAGGCAGGGAACTCTCACTCCCCCTTCCCAGGTTTGCCCTTTTCCGCCCCGGAGGGGGCCATTGTCCGCGCCTCCACTCCCTCCGTTGTCGGAGAGGAAAATCACGATGGTTTGATCCAGAAGGCGCTTCTCCTCGAGAAGATGAAGCATCTTTTCAATGGAATGGTCCATACACGTCACCGCAGCTTGGTAATCTCGGCGTCGAGTCTCCCGGGTGACGACTTCCGTGCGACCGGCATAGCGATGATTGTCGATGGTCCGGAATTCGTTCGCAATCGGCGGATAGCGGTCTTTAAAGCGTGGGGGGGCTTGGACGGAGGATCGGACCCGGGGGTCGAGGGCGGAGGCGTTGTGGGGCGCGTTGAACGGGACATAGAGAAAAAAAGGGCGGTGCCCGGCGTGGTGCCGGAGGAAGGACAGTGCTTCTCGTTCGAAGAGGTAGGTGCAGTAGATGCCTCGATCCTGGGTGGTCGGTGTCAGGTTGCGGACCATGCTCGGCACGCCGTATCGTTCATGGTTGTAGTAATCGATCCCCGTATTGACAAAGCCATAGAATTCATCAAATCCGCGTGAGGTCGGAAGAAACCGTTTGAGTGTGCCGAGGTCCCATTTTCCAAAGATCCCGCTTCGGTAACCTTGGTGCCGGAGGAGAGAGGGGAGGATGACTTCCCGGAGATCCATTCCGCCGATTCGTTCGAAGGTGACGGCGTATTCCTCGGGAGTATAACGGTGACCATAGTCGGGTGCCTCGTTCCGAATCATGTCATAGACGCCATTGCGTTGCGGATAACGCCCGGTCAGCAGGGCCGCTCGCGATGGGGTACAGGCTGGCCAGGCGACGTAGAACTGGGTGAGACGAGTTCCCTCGCGGGCCAGGCGATCTAGGGCGGGGGTGAGGATGCCGTTGCCGAGAATCCCAAGGTCATGATAGCCCTGGTCATCCGAAACCAAAAGGAGGATGTTCGGGAGCGGGGTGTCCGCAATCCCCCGAGAAAAAGTGAGTCCGAACCAACTGAGGCAGGCGAACAGAAAGACCAGTGGGGTCGCCGCCCCTGCCGTGGCCTGCGACGTCAGTTGGGGGTGGGCGGTCCCATTAGTCGTGTCCATATCGTCGCTGAAACCCTTTGACCGGATCGTAGTCGGGCTTTCCGTAGAGTGTCTGCTGTCGATCGACTCGACAATTGGGGTAGAGATCGAAGATCTCGCCGTTTCCCAGGATTCTGGGATCGTCTTGGGCGGTGAGTTCGGTTTGGAGGGTTTGCCACAGTGTTTGCTTTCGAGCGCGAAAGCGGTCGCGATCGGCGAGATTTTCAAGGCAGTCGGGATCGGCCAGAATGTCATAGAGTTCCTCTGGAGGCCGCTTTCCGAAGCTCCACTCAAAGTAGTGCTGAAGGGACTCGTCGGTTGCTAAACCCTGGAGAAGCGACTTGGTCGGTGAACCATCGCAATTGAGAAAACCGTAATCGGGATCTCCGACCGGCCAGCGATGCGGCATGAAGTTTCTGATGTAAAGGAACCGATCCGTTCGAATCGCTCTGACCGGGTAGGCCACGGAGAGTTGCTCTCCATCGGTTCGTCCAATGTCGTGGCGCTCCTTTCCGAGCAGGGTGAAGCTTCTGTCTGGATCGATGCGGCCCGATCGGGCTGCGAAGAGTTGTCGAGTGAAGCTTTGGCCTGTCATTTGAGAATGGGATGGGAGGCCAGCGATCTCCAGCAGGGTGGGGGCGAGATCGGGAAAGGTGATGAAATCGGTCACCACTTGCCCCGGTGGAATCCGGTCGCCCCACCGGACGGCAAAGGGAACACGAACCCCATCTTCGTAGATTTGACCTTTGACCCGAGGGAATGGCATGCCGTGATCAGAGGTGGCGATGACCAGGGTTGTCTCCAGCAGGGCGTGTTGCTCGAGCAGGGCGAGCGCGCGTCCAATCTGGGTATCATAATACTCAACTTCGATCGCGTAGTCGGCCAGATCCCCCCGGATTCCCGGAGTGTCCGGATAGTAGGCTGGCACGGTGACCTGATCAAGGTCGCGTCCATCAAGCTTCCAGTTGTTCTTGCCGTATCCTCGATGGGGCTCGTGGGTGCCGAGCCAGAAGCAGAACGGTTGATCGTCGGGTTTCTCATTGAGAAAATCAGAAAAATTTCGAGCGTAATCCTTATGGCTCATCCCGCGAAACGGGGGCACTGCCGTATGTCGGTTGTAGGGGTGACCCGCTGGATTGCCCGGTGACTTGAAGCCTGATCTGCCAACATCCACATTCTGGTAGATGCCAGGGCCCCAGCCTTTACCAGTGAAACCAACGACGTATCCGCTAGCCTCCAGAAGGTAGGGGTAAAAGACCCACTGGTCGGAGAGAAAGGGATTGTGGTTGCAGGCCTCCTTTAATTGCCACGAGTAGCGGCCGGTGAGAAGGCAGGCACGGGCCGGCGCGCATTTTGGATTGCAGTTGTAGGCTTGAGTGAAGCGAATGCCTTCACGGGCGATTCGATCAAAATGGGGCGTTTGGATGTAGGGGCAGCCGTAGGCTCCGAAGCTATCCCGGGAGGCGTCATCGGCGATCAATAAAAGGATGTTGGGGCGATCCGTCGCCTCGGTGGCTGAGGCGAAGAGTAAAAACAGAAGAAGGAAATAAGGTTTCATTGTTGGAGCGAGTCCTACAGCAGAGCAGTCACAATGGACCCAGGCGTTATCGTTTGATTAGGAAGGGATGCCCGTCGGAATTCCCTCAAGCGCTGGCGATTGACCTCGAGTGCTACGCGAAGGTTGGGGGGCGGGCTCAATGTCCCCCTTGTTCCGGTCCGTTTGAGTTCAGAAAAGCGGTGGCTCAATTGGGACAGGATGGAGGCTCGATTGAGATGACAGCGTCGCTCCCCCTGATGGGGAGCGACGGGATGGCATCAATGAGGCTGAGTCCCGGTTAAGCCACCACCCAAGACCCTCGATAGTCCCGCGTCATCCAGGAAGGATGGCCGGAACCTTTCTTGAATTTGAGCCGGATCGGATCCCATAGGATGGCCTGGCGATTATAGTAGGACTGATTCATGAGATGACAGCAGATGGCCGATCTTCCTCCGATTCCCTCATGCGTGTTGGGTTTCTTGCGGCTCCGCATGCAGGCGACAAAATCGACAAGATGATTGGAACTTTTGTAGAGATGAACCTTCTTGTCCTTGAGGAACTGTTCCTCGGCCTTGTCGAGTTCTGGATTGAGGGCGCCTCGCCGATCCTCCATTCCTAGGTTGCCCGCCAGTTTCTTACCTTTGCGGGTGATGGCGAATTCGCCCCGTGAAACTTGAACCTCGCCGTCCGTTCCAAAGAAGTGAGCCCCGATGCCTTGCCCGTGAACGACATGGATGCCTTTCTCATAAATCAACTGGGCTCCCGTCATGCCTTCCCGATCGGAAGGCGGTACGGCTGCAATCGGGCCAGACTCGTCAGTTCCCAGGCCCCATTGAATAATGTCGAGGTGATGGGCACCCCAATCGCAAACCATCCCTCCGCCATACTCTTTATAACTTCTCCAATTGGGGAAGTGTCGATGGACTCCTCTGGGGCTAAGGATGGAATTGTAGTCCCGTAGCGGGCCTGGGCCGAGCCACATGTCCCAGTCCAAACCCGGTTCCATCTCTTCCTTGGGAAGATCACAGGGGACCCCGGGCGGACCAAAGCTGACGGCTCCTCGGGTGATCGTCCCAATCACACCGTTGCGAACCAGTTCGCAAGCAACTCGAAAAATCCTCGAGGAACGCTGCATCGAACCGGTTTGGAGGATTCGTCCGTTTCGTTCGACGGCTTTCATCACAGCGATCGACTCGTGAATATTGTGGGTCAGTGGTTTTTCACAGTAGACATCTTTACCCGTATCGAGGGCGGCAATCGTTTGGTAGGCGTGCCAGTGGTCTGGGGTTGCAATGCAGACCGCATCAATGTCGTCCCGCTGCAGAAGCTCGCGAAAATCGTTGTAGTCCGAGCAATCCTGGTTGCCATACTTTTTGTTCACCTGCTCCCTGGCGGCGTCTCGTCGGTTCCGGTCCACCTCGGCGACGGCGACAGCTCGGACTGAGTCTTGGCGCATGAATCCATTGAGAAGCCCGCGGTTTTGTATGCCCATTCCAATGAATCCGATATTGATTCGATCATTTGGTTTGGTTGCGGCCGAAAGGATTCCCGATGGCAGAATGAACGGGGCGCTCAAAGCAAGACCCGTCGACGACAAAAACTTTCTCCGATTGAGAGACGTGGGTTTCATGGGAGCAAGGTTAGGGGCGACCGGGAGTGGAGGAAAGTCAAAACGAGTTGGGAACGGGAGATTTCAGGTGTCGGAGGCATCTTGGTGTCTTGAGGGATCGACGGGAGGGCCGACTGGTGATTTCCTCGGTGAGCGGCGGAATTGTCGAAACCATCTTGTCATTCGGCCAAGGATTGGCCATTTCGGGTTGTCGCTCGGAGAAGTCACGGCCCGATGGGAAAACGGCCTTGGAATCCCCAACACCGGGAACGCGTGAACGGGCGTGATCGTGGTTGGGCGTCGCGGATCAGAGTTCGGATAGAAGGGCCTTGAGCTGTCCCTTGGCCTCCTTGAGGCGGTTGAGCATCTCGAGTCGAATGGTCTTTGCTGTCGATCGAAACGCGGCCCGATGATCCATCAACCTCAGAATCTCATCGCTGAGCTGCCCCACATCAAGTTCCTCCACGTTTCCGAGATCCGGTAGGCCAAACTGTCCAGTGAACTCGGTGACTTGAGCGCCACCGCCGATTCCGACGAAGGGGGTCAAGGTGATCGAGGCGAGGGTCAGCAGGGGTAAGCGACTGCTCACCACCACATCCATCCTGCTGATAGCGGCGTTGATTTCATCCGGTTCGTAGGTTCCCTCAATGATGTGCATTTCGTTTGGATGCGTGAGTCCCTGGCGGAACTCGTTGAGGAACGCCGTGTCGATGAGAGGGTTCGCCGGAATACCCACCAATTTGACACCCCTCTCGGAGATGAGTTGGCCGAACCGCTCCTGGAGGGCGCTCATGTGCTTTGCAACCGGGTCGGCCGAGAGACAGAGGCCGATTTTGGGCTGGTTGCGTTCGAGGCACCGCAGCGTTGCATCGGGAAAGCGGCAGCGGTCGATGTCGGGGCAGGCGAGGGTGATGACCGGGTCAGAAGCCAAGTGGATTGCCGCGGTTTCGCCGAGAATCTGGGAGAGCTGGGCTTTGCTCTGAGCATCTCGGAGGATCACGAGGTTCGTCTTGGGAAGCGTCCTCTTCATCGTTGAGTGGGTTGCCTCGATTCGCTTTCTCTCAAACGCTTCACCGAGATCGATGCGGCCGAAGGTCAACTGCTTGAGGAGGTCGAAGAGTATGTGCTGTTTGTTCGGTCTGCGTTCGTCCAGCGCGGGGGCGGGCTCATCGTTCATGGCCGTGCAGAAAACGGCCGTGGTTTTCCCTAGGTCAATCGCGTGTTGAAGCAATTCCAAGGGAACGTTGGAGGCGGCCGAAAGCCCCGTCGCGCTGGACCAGATGAAGGCGTCGCTATCGCGAATCCCTTGCCGCATTGATACGGGGTCGAACCCGGGTGGATCGAAGCCAAAGAGCGGGTAGGTCATGACATCGAGTTTCTTTCTTGTGGCTGCCTGATCGTCCGTGCTGACCCAGATCTCGGCGTCCGGCCTCAGTTCCCTGAGGAGATTGACCACGCACTCGACGAGGGCTTCATCACCAATGTGATTTCGTCCAAAGGGCGCTCCGGCGAGGAGGATTCTTGGTTTCTTGGTGGTTGAATCAGGCATCAGTTTTTTGACGGTGCGACATCGAGATTGACGGTGGGGCGGTGCGGTTGAGCGCAGGCCGGTGGTTTTCGTGAATCAGTTGGCAGGTGAATGACCAATGATGGGGAACATGAGGCCGTCGGATCTCCTGTCTTCTTGATCCGTATCAAGGGTTCTGTTGTTGAAAGGCTCCCTGGAATCCACGACGGGACAAGCGGTCTGTTCCTGACCCGTGAGGGTTCGTGCCATCAAGGGCAGTCTGATTGATCGGCTGCGAAGGGTTCATCGGGGGTGTCGGAAAGGGTCAGGGAGCATCGGCCGGATTCGATGGGCCCTCCCCTCGAGTCGCAAGCGTGGCCTGAAGTTGGCCTGATTCCTCCTGGTAAGCGTTTTTGAGACGGTCAATGAGGGGATCAAATTGGTCTGTAGATCCCGCCATGGCTGCCGATTCGATTTGTTTAGCAATGACGCCCGTTTGGGACATGCCAAAAGTGAGGGCGAGCGACTTGATAGAGTGGGCCTCGAGGTGCACATTGGCGGCGTCGTTCTGCTGGACGAGCATACTGAGTTTTTGGATTTGTTGAGGAGTGTCGGCCAAGAACTCCTCGATTAACAGCAGGACAGCCTCTAGTCCAAGCTCGCTGCTGAGGGTGTCAAATGCGTCCTTGATCATCGAGATGCTTTCCGAATCCGGTGCCTCTTGTCGGGAGTCTTTGGCGGCATGCGGGCTTGATGGGGCTAGCAGTCTTTCCCGAAGTTGGACGAGTCGAACGGGTTTGGATAAGTAATCGTCCATTCCGGCCTCTAAACATCGCTCCCGATCTCCTTTTAAGGCGTTGGCGGTCATTGCGATAATAGTGGTTCTTGGGGATTGGGGATGGGTCGATTCCGCTTCGAGTTGCCGAATGCGTTTGGTGGTCTCCAGCCCATCTAATATGGGCATCTGGCAATCCATCAAGATGCAATCAAAAGGCTCTTTCTTGAGGACTTCAAGCACCTGTTGTCCATCTTCCACAAGGGTGGCCTTGAGGTGGAGTCGATTCAACAATTCCCGGATAAGGGTTTGGTTGATCGCGTTATCTTCCGCGATGAGGAGGTGTTGATATCGGGGGATTAATGATTCTGCCTGACATAGGTCGGAGACGGGGTTCGTCGGTTGTCTCCCGAGTGCCATGGCTTGGAGCGTTTCTAGCAAGTTGAAGAAGCTGACGGGTTTGAAGAGAATTGACTCCCCTTGCTTTGCCTCGTAACGGCTTCCGATCGAGATCAAAATCACCGATTGGAGCTCTTTGTCCCCATTCGACCAAGGGAGGGTTGGGCACGATTCGTCTCGGATTGCGACGGGAATGGTTTCAGATAGTTTTGTCGAATTCTCAAAGAACCGTCTCGACTCCGCCTCCGTTTGGTGGGTCTTGTATTCGATGCCGAGGTAGGTTAAGTGACAAGCGAGGGCGTTCGTTGTCGATAAGGGAAGCCCGAGGAGACTGACGCAGAGTGGTCTGGCAAAGGCCGAGAGAACCGGAGGCTCGCTCGCCAAACTTCGGTCCAAAGGGATTCGGCAAATGAATTCCGCTCCACGATTGAGTTTTCCTTTGGCGGACAGGGTGCCGTTGAGAAGCTCAGCGAGCTTCTTGCTGATCGATAGGCCCAGCCCGGTCCCTGTATGTTTGCAAGCTTGGGGGTTGTCTGACCGCCCAAACGATTCGAAAAGCTTGTCTTTTTCCGATTCATCAAAGCCCACTCCGGTATCGGTAACGATGAATTCAAGATGAGTCGTGTTTCCGTAGTGGAAGGGATTCTGAACCGTCAAACGCACCTCTCCTTTCGCGGTGAATTTGACTGCGTTTCCGACCAGGTTTAAGAGGATTTGCTGGAGCTTGCCTCGGTCGCTACAGACCCAGTCCTCCACCTCTGAATGAACGAGGGCATTCAGCTCGATGTTTTTCTGGGAGCATCGTTCACCAAGGGAACCGAGAACGTTGTCAACCAGTTCCCGCAAGCTGAAGGACTCTCGGTGGAGATCCTGCTTTCCGGATTCGATCTTGGAGAGGTCAAGAACGTCATTGATGACGGCGAGGAGCGAATCAGCACTGGTGCGAACGGTCTTGAGAAGGCCAAGTTGCTTCGAGCTCAGGTCCGATTCGAGGAGGAGCTCGGTCATCCCCATGACGGCGTTCATGGGGGTTCTAATCTCGTGGCTGACTGTGGCCAAGAATTCACTTTTCAGTCGGCTGTGTTCCTCGGCTTTAGATTTTGCAATTTGGAGGGCGTGCTCCGCGTTCTTGCGAGTGGTGATATTCGATTCGATGGCGATGAAATTGGTAATCTGATGGTCCGGATCGCGGATCGGTTGAACCTCGATCTGAATCCAAATCGGGACGTTCGTTTTGGTGTAGTTGAGAATCTCTACCTCGAAGGCGTTGCCTTGATCGAGCTGTTTGCTCATGAACTCGACCGTTTCGGGGTCCGTCTCCTTTCCTTGGAGCAGGGAGCCGGGCTTTTTGCCTTGGATCTCGTTGAGGGTGTATCCTGTTTGTTTGGTGAACCCCTCGTTCACCCATTCCGTGAGACCGGCGGCATCGGTGATGATGACGGCGTTGTCCGTCTTGGCGGCGACGAGGGCCAGTTTTTGGGATTCAGATGTTTGGTGCCTTAATTGCTCCTCGGTTGCTTGGAGTATTTGGTTTCGCGCTTCAAGTTCCTGGTTCGCTTGGGCCAGTTTTTCTTTCTGTTTTCCGAGGCGCTTCGCAAAGGCTTGGATGTCTTGTAAACTGATGGTCTGGGCTTGCAGAAGTTGCAGCAGATCGACCACAGGATCATGAATGGCGAAGTCGTTAAAGGTTAATCCTGCAGCCGCCATTTCCTCGATATTCGAGAACCACGGGGAGCCAAGAAAGAGGAAACCATCTGAATCGGTCGGGATAAACTGGCCTCTGAGCACCAAAGGGGTGGTGCGACACTCAAGGACATAGAGCGTTTTCGGGTTCTCTGAAAAGGTTGTCAGGCTAATCTCCGTGTTGGGGCGGGTGAAGTGGAAACAGTCGTGAAGCGAGGATCCGAGCTCAAGCCCGGAAACTTTGTGGCGCAGGGACTCTCCCAGACTGGTGATTACGAGATCACCGTCAAAGCCGAAATGGAAGGGGAAGGCGTTCGCGAATTGCTCCGGGTTAAGTCCGATTGGCTTGTTCTTGACCATGGTGAAGGAGGACGAACGGGCTGCGTATTCGGGTTAAATCGCCGCCGAAAACTGAATCAAGAGCAATGAAGGATCCGGTGTGCCGGAATCCGTTGCCAAGCTCTTTTGATGCGGGGCGCAAAATCCGGGGGCCGGTTCGGCAGAAAGGAGCATCTGGGGAAGACGAACAAAGCTCATTGCTGTGCCGGGGAAAGAGGGCGGCTCTGTCGTTGCCCTTTGTCAAACGCTATTGGGGATCCAAAGTCCATGCTTCCTTCCTGTTCTGAAGTTGAAGCCAACTCTCAATGCCGAACGTCACCCGTTCGGCCTGGTCTTGCTGAACGAAATGGCCTGTGCGAGGGAGGGTGACGAGAGTCAATTCGTTGTCAAGGTAATCCCAGGTGCCGTTGAGACCGCCCGGGAGGAGCGCCCAATCGTCTAGTCCGTGAAACATGAGTACGGGGCATTTCACCTTGATGATTTCGCCGGTGGAAGCCTGGTAGGGCGGGTTGGGGTAGTTGGCCTTGTAGTAGTTGAGCATGGCCTCGAAATCCGAACGGCGAAAGGCTTCGAGGTAGCGGTTACGGGCGCTTTCGTCTCCTACCCACCGGGCGAGGGAGTCGGCACTCAAGCGTTGGTGGGCATCTGCCTTTTGAAAATTGCGAGCATATTGGCTGTTGGCTCGCTGCTTGGGATTGTGGGCGAGTTCGCGGCTGAGGGCAGCGGGATGGGGGAGATTGAGGACGATGAGCTTGTCGGTGATCTCGGGGTGGTGCATGGCGACATTCCAGGCGACAAAGCCACCCCAGTCATGTCCGACGACGATGGCCTTCTCGACATGGCAGTCAGCAATCACCGCTCGAATGTCCGCGACGAGGTGCTGGATTCGATACGCTTCCACGCCCTTGGGTTGGTCGCTGCGGTTGTAACCTCGTTGGTCGACCGCCACCACCCGGTAGTCCGAAGAGAGGCGTTTCATTTGGTGTCTCCAAGTATACCAGTAATCGGGAAAACCGTGGATCATGACCATCAGTGGTCCTTCTCCAAGACTGGCGTAGTGGATCTTGATTGCCCCATTCTGAGCGTAGTGATGGGTGACGGGTAGCTCCTCCTGAAGTGGTTCCGTAGCGCCTGCTGGATGAGAGAAACAAAGACCGAGCATTCCGATGCCGATCAGCGCGCTAGCGACGAAGGATTGTTGTGGTTGCATGGAGTGAGAGTATGGGAACGGGAGTCATTGTCCAGGGGCTTCACCGTCAACCTCCAGCGCGTCTCCGGTTCTCGGCGTGGTGCAGATGTAACGGCTGATGGGAAGGGGTGACTCGAGGCCGAGCGGGTTGGAGGCCCGGTTATCCCTCGCCCCCTCCAAGGATGACGGATTGGTTGCGCTGGGTAACCGTCTCGGCCAGTTCATCGAGGACGGCCTCCGCTTCCTTGAGAACCTCCGTTAATCTGGTTTGGAGTTCAGCCTCCGGTGAGTTAAGTCCGAAGTCCCAATGTTCCAGTTCGAAGCAAAGTCGAGCGAGACGACGGGCACCGATATTGTTCGCGCTTCCCTTGAACGTATGCGCGACCTGGCGAAAACGTTGGGGGTCGGCTTCCTCAAGAGCGAGCTCAAGCGCTTTGTGTTGGCTGTCGACTTCTTTGGCAAAGAGTGTTGCGAGCTCAGCCAACGGGTCGTAGGGATCCTCGGGGGATCGCTTATTGAAGTTCGCCAGCACATTGGGATCGAGTCGTTGAAGGGGGGCGGTATGGGGGTCGCTCTCAGACTGGGGGTGCGGGTGCGGGAGTCCTGAGAGGAGTTTCTCCAGGACCGGAAGCATGATCGGTTTGCTCACGTAGTCGTCCATCCCGGCATCGAGACAGCGCTGCCGATCACCCTCCATGGTGTTGGCGGTTGTGGCAATGATCCGAATGCGTTCCCGGTTTCCCATCTGCTGGGCGGCTTCCATCTCTCGAATTCTCCGTGTCGTCTCATAGCCGTCCAACTCGGGCATTTGACAGTCCATGAAGACGATGGGGAAGTGGCTCTGGTTCAACATCGCAATGGCCTCGAGTCCGTTGTTGGCGGCGATGCCATCAAAGCCCAACTCCCTCAAAACATGAAGGGCGACACTTTGATTGACCGGATTGTCTTCAACGACCAGAACTCGGGTTTGGCGGGAAGGCATGGGATGCGGAGAGGGGACATTGCCTTGGGGGGGAGCGGTATTGGCTTGTGCCCCGAGTTTTTCACCGAGCTGTGCCCGTTCGAGGGCACGGAACAGTTGACAACGGCGAATGGGCTTGGTGATGACCCAGCTTACGTCGCACTCGGTCAGCCGACGGGATGAGATTTTCTTGCCAACCGGGATGAGTAGAAGCTTCCTGATCTGCTTGCCACCGGGGAGGTTGCCAACGATCGAGCACAATTTGAGGCCACGATTTCCCGACACATTGAGGTCAACAATGAGATAGTCGAAGGGTCGACTTTGATGCCGGTCCGTTTCCATCAACTGCCGAGCTCGCCGGGCTGAATTGACCGAGACACATTCGATTCCGGCTGGTTTGAGCTGTTGTTGGATGAGCTTGCAGACCGTTCGGTGATCATGGACGACAAGCACCCTGGCTCCTCTAAAGGACTGGGGGAGCGAGGGAGGGGGCGATGTTTCCTCGCAGCGATCAAAAGAGAGGGTGAACCAGAATCTTGATCCCTGTCCGGGTTCACTTTCCACCTGGAGACGTCCGCCCATGAGGTCAATGAGCTGTCGGCTGATCGCCAATCCCAATCCAGTGCCTCCGAATTTTCGAGTCGTGGATTCATCGGCTTGAGTGAAGGCTTTGAAGATATGGCGAAGCGCCTTGGGATCGATTCCGATGCCCGTATCAATGACTTCGAATCGGATGCGGGCTTTTTGACCCTGGGATCGTTGCGGTTTCACCACGATTTGGACTTCGCCCTTGGGCGTAAACTTGATGGCGTTCCCCAGCAGGTTGTGGAGAACCTGGCGAAGTCGGGTGGCATCCCCGCCGACCCGGGTGGGGAGATTGGGATCGAGGCACAGGATGACCTCAACTCCCTTCCTTTGCCCGTTTTCAGCGAGTAGTTCCCCGACGCTCTCGACGACGCCGGTCAGGTCAAACGGGGCGCGTTCCAGTGTCATCTTGCCCGACTCCATCTTGGAGAAATCAAGAATGTCGTTGATCAAGCGCAGGAGGGTGAATCCACTTTGCTCAATCGTCGCGGCGAAGTGACGCTGTTCCTCGTCAAGGTTCGTTCTCGCGAGAAGACCGGCCATTCCAATGATCCCGTTCATTGGGGTCCGGATTTCATGGGACATGTTGGCTAGGAAGATCGACTTCAGGCGAGTTGACTCCAAGGCCGCATCTCGAGCCATCTGAAGGGCTGATTCGGCACGCTTTCGTTCCGAGATGTCTTCCACAATTCCCTCGTAGTACTTGATGGTACCCTCATCGTCCTTCACCACCCTTGCCGTCTCGGCAATCCAGATTTTCGATCCGTCCCGTCGATAGATTTCCGATTCGAATTCGTGTACTTCCCCGCGGGCATCCATCTGTCGCTGAAAGGCTTTTCGCCGACGGGGATCGGCATAGAGTTGTCGTCCGATATCGGTGACCTCGTTGAGCAGGGCTTCTGCGGATTGATAGCCATAAATGCGGGCCAGGGCGGGATTGACCTCCAGATAGCGACCGTCGGTGGAGGTCTGAAAGATGCCTTCCACCGCTTGCTCGAAAATGTCCCTGTATTTTTTTTGCGCCTGTTCGAGTTGCTGCCGAGTCTGCACGAGAGACGTGACATCCTTGGAAACCCCAAAGGTGCCGATGATGGCCCCGGATCCGCTTCGGAAGGGCATTTTGCTCGTGAGCACCCAGTTTTCCGTCCCGTCCTTGGTGATCTCTTTTTCAATCTTTCCGATCACTGGAACGCCGGTTTTGATGATTCGCTGCTCATCTTGATAGGCGGGTTCAGCATGCTCGGACGAGAAGAAGTCGAAGTCGGTTTTCCCGATCGCCTCCTCAGGGGAAGCGAGTCCCAACCGATCGGAAAGCTCTTTCGAACAGACGATGAAGCGAGAGGATTGGTCTTTGAAGTAGACGTGGTCTGGGATGGAGTCAAGGAGGGATCGGAGGAGATCTCGCTCGAAGGCGAGATCTTTTTCTGTTTTGCGCTGCTCGGTGACATCCCAAAAAATGCCCTGGATGCCGACGACTTGGCCACGACCGTCGTAAATGGGGGTCTTGGCGACATGAACATAATTCTGTTCGAGATCTCCGCTTTGGTGCTCTTCGATGGTCTCAAAGCGTTGCCCTGTCTCGACGACTCGGCGGTCGTCGCTTTGATATTTCTTTGCGAGATCAGTGGGAAAGAAATCGAAGTCGGTTCGTCCAATGATTTCATCGAGTGGTTTGCCGAGAGCCTCGCAGAAACGCTCGTTAGCAAAGGTAAAGCGACCGTCGAGGTCCTTTCGGAGAATGTTTTGAGGAAGGCTTTCGACCAAGGAATGATAAAACGCCTCCGATTTATTGAAGGCCTCACGGGCGCGTTCGAGTTCGGCCTCCGTTCGGTGAAGCACTTTTTCCCGCTCGTTGGCCTCGACGAAAGTGGTGACGAGGGACGGCAACCGCAGGAAGGTGGCACGGGCCTCCGGCAGGAGTGATTGCGGCGTGGGGGCGTAGGCAGCCAAGACGCCCCACACCTGACCCTTGGAACCCTGAATGGGGATTCCGATAAAGTGACGCAAGGTGTCGGATCGAGGGGAGGACGGGGCGTCGTTCCATTCGGGATCTCGATGCAGGTCCTCGATTTCGAGCAACGTTCCCTTCCGGAGCGTTCGTTGGTAGAGGGCGGGCTGAGAGAGGAGTGTTTCGTCTTCGGATCCGTAGGCCGATACGAGAGTGAACCGATCCCTCTCAACCTTCACGACTGCTGCGATCGGGGAATCCGTTGACGTGGCCGCCAGGGCCGCCACCTGCTTCAGAGCCGAGAGTGAATGCGAACGCAGAGGCATTGGGTCATCCGGCCCAGAGGGTGCTGAGGATTCAGAAAATGAAGGAGCGTGATCCTTGAAACTCATAGCGAAACAGATCGGCGACCTCTGGGGTTAATCTAGACCGATGTTTCCAGTCATTCAACCTTCCTTCTGCGGGACGCGAGAAAATGGGGCGATCCGAGGAGGCGATTCCGACCAAAGTGGGAATGCCCCGGATTGAGTCGTGCGGCAAGCGAAAGCCTGTCCCTGGAAGAACCGTCTGAGTTAGGCTTCTGAGGGGTGAGGCTTGAACGAGAGGCTGGTTGGGGGGGCGTTTATCAAAGACGGTGACGGTGGGCTCGCTCACCGCCATTTGAGAAGGGGTTGGCACGGGAGGAAGGATACGGCAGAATTGGGGTCGGCGGTGCAGGATTCGAAGGCTTGACGAGCAAATGGGATTGAGGATGAAGCGCGGCTTAATCGATGCGGAGGTTATTCGGGACCGACTTCAAAGCGCCTTTGATCCTTCGTTGGTTGAATCGACGGGAGCTCGACTGGCATCGCTTCTGGCTCGCCATCTGGACCGGATCCAGTCGGAGCAGGTGGGAGTGATGCGTTGGCAATCCCCGGCGGAACAGGTCGAGCGGGCCGCCGAGCTTTTGGGCGAGGGTGGGGCACCTGACCTCGACCTCACCGCGCTTGTCGAACGCTTCGAAACCTTGGTGGAAAAGGCTCTGAAACAGGGCAATCAATTGCATCATCCAGGTTACATCGGGCACCAGGTGCCGCCCCCCATTCCAATGGCCGCTTGGTTTGACGCGGTGGGAGCCATGACGAATCAGGTGATGGCGATTTACGAAATGGGCCCCTGGGCCGTCGCAATGGAACAAGCGATGGTGGAACGCCTGGGACGCGCCATCGGTTGGCGCTCGGGAGCGTTTTCGGGATTGATCACTCACGGGGGCAATCTGGCGAATCTGACCGCCCTCCTGACCGCTCGAAACGTCGCGCTGCCTGACTCGTGGGCGCAGGGATTGACCGGCCAGGATGAATCGCCCGCTCTGCTGGTGCAGAGCGATGCCCATTATGGCGTGACCCGGGCGGCCGGAATCTTGGGGCTGGGTGAAGCGGCGGTCATCCCCGTGCCAGTGGATTCGAGGCGTCGGATGGATGTTTCAGCGTTGCTGGAACGCCTCGGCCGCTGCCGCCGGGAGGGGCGTCCCGTGATTGCGGTGGTCGCCTGTGCCTGTGCGACTCCCGTGGGCGCCTTTGATCCATTGCCCGCGATTGCCGAGGCGTGCCGGGCATTCGATGTATGGCTGCATGTGGACGCCGCCCACGGGGGCTCAGCCCTGCTGAGTCGCCACCATCGTCACCTGGTATCGGGCTTGGAACTGGCCGATAGCATTGTCTGGGATGCTCACAAGATGCTCTATGTTCCCGGCCTATGTGCCTTTGTGTTCTATCGTCATGCTGGGCACGCAAAACGAACCTTCGATCAGGAGGCCTCATATCTCTTTGATCCAACGGCGCCCGAACTCGAGGATTACAACGTTGGATTGAGAACGATCGAATGCACCAAACGTGCGGCCGCTTTTGGTCTGTGGGGCGTGTGGAGCCTCTTTGGTGAAGGGTTGTTTGCAGACCTTGTGGATCTCTCTTTTTCCATGGGAATGGTGTTCTTTGAACGCTTGGAGCGTGCCGACGATTTTGAACCCTTGCACCGACCTCAGTGCAATATTGTCGTCTTTCGGTATCGGCCACGCCAGCTCAATGGGGCCTCCGACCAGGTGCTGGGCGAGTTTCAACTCCGGTTGAGGCGACGCCTGGTGGAGCAAGGTGAGTATTACATTGTGTCGACGACCCTGGAAGGAATGGGGGCGCTTCGGGTGACGATCATCAATCCGTTGACCACCGATAGGCATCTTGACGGATTATTGGAGGCTCTCCGGAGGGAGGGGCAGACGATGCTTTCTGAAGGATAGAGACGCGGGGGATTCGGTTTTCGAATGGCGGGAACGTTCTCCTGGGGATTGATTTTTTGGAATCCTTTACCAAGGTGTTGCCATGTCATTTGAGGTGGACCGCATTCGATCGAACTTTCCCGCGCTTGCATTGAGTGATGAAGGCCAATCGCGGGTTTATTTGGACAATCCGGCGGGAACTCAAGTGACACAGGGTGTCATCGACCGAATGGCCGACTATCTCTGCCGGGACAACGCTAATTGCGGGGGTGCCTTTCGAACCGCGAAGCAGACGGACGAGATCCTCGCTCGGGCGCATTTAGAGATGGCTGGATTCATCGGTGCGGCATCGCCGCGTGAGATTATCATGGGCCCGAATATGACGTCTCTGACATTCAGTCTTTCCCGCGCCCTGGGAAGGCGTTTTTCTCCGGGAGACGAGCTGATCGTGACCCGGCTCGATCATGACGCGAACGTAAGGCCTTGGATTCGATTGGCCGAGGATTGTGGGGCAACGGTTCGCTGGTTGGATTTCAATCCATCCGATTGTCGTTTATGTCTCGACGCCCTCCCTCAGTTGTTGAATGAGAGAACCCGGGTCGTTGCGATGGGGCTTGCTTCCAACCTGGTGGGAACCATCAATCCAATTGCTGAAATCGCTCCCATGGTTCACGAAGCGGGGGCACTTCTTTTTGTCGACGCGGTGCATTATGCGCCTCACGGGCCCATCGATGTGGCGACCCTGGGCGCGGATTTTTTGGTCTGCAGTCCCTACAAGTTTTTCGGACCGCACATGGGAGTGCTCTGGGGTCGAGAGGACCTTCTTGCTTCGCTCGAGGCCTACCGAGTTTTACCCGCTGGGGATTGCCTTCCGGGCAAGTTTGAAACCGGGACACAAAGTCACGAGGCGCAGGCGGGCTTGCTGGGAACGCTTGATTATTTGGAATGGCTGGGACGAGAGTTTGACAGGGGGACGGGAACGACACGATCGGAGAACTATCGCAGGGCGATGACTCTGATTCGAGACTACGAGCAAGGCCTTTCCCGTGGCCTGTTGGATGGCTTGAGTGAGATCGAGCGGGTCAGGATTTGGGGGGTTCAGGATTTGGAAAGATTGGAGGAGCGGGTGCCGACGGTCTCCTTCAGCGTCGATGGTCTCTCACCGCGTCGGGTTTCCGAGGCCTTGGCAAGAGCGAACATTTTTGTCTGGGAGGGTCACTCATACGCCGTCGAGGTGGTGGAGCGTCTCGGTTTGGCGGATCGGGGAGGCGTGGTTCGTGTCGGAGCGGTTCACTACAATACGACGGCCGAGATTGAAAAAACGATTCGTGAGATTGCCCGAATCATCGATCGCAGCTAGATGCGATCTGCCTCGGAATCGAGGGAATGGAAGGGAGTTTCTCATCCGCTTGAGCCTGCCCTATGCGGGATGATCGAGGCCGTTGACCGGGCGCGACGAGCCTTTTGTGGAATCGACATCGACGTCTGGTGTTACCCGAGAGCGGATCCTCATCCGGCGCTGCTGAAAGCAAATCGATTCGGTCAATGCCATAATCTATCAGGCCGATGAGCGGGATGGATGAGTCACCATGGGACTGGATTTCAATGGGTGAAGAGCTCCTTTTCCTAATCCCTCATCGGAGAGGAAGTTAGGCGAACCCAAAGAGCAGGGGAAGGATGATGATGACCGTGAGACTCCAGAGACTGTAGAGGGGCAGGAATCTGACGATCCACGTTTCGACCGTGATCAGCTTGCCTCTTTTTTTGATGAAGCATGCGTAGTGATAGAGGATTCCCGCGAGGTGACAGAACACAATCAGATTGGCTCCCAGAACCGCGATCCGATTGGGGGTGAATCCATAGGATGAAAGGCGGAATAGAATGGCCGCCAGGGCGATCATGTCGACAAGGAGGGTGATTGCGACCAGCCCGAGGTTGATGGAGTCAAAGACGTTAATGGGTTGGTCCGGTTTGCGTTCGGAGATAGAGAGAATGCTCATTCCAAGAACGAGCCCCATTAGCAGGTTGAAGGCGATGAGAAAACCTCGATCGGTGAACGGGCTTTGGCGGTTCACCAGGATGGTGATGAGATAGACGCTGACCATCACCAGGAAAAGAGGCGAAAAGGTTTTGGCAAGAAGGGGAGCCAGCCGGAACCGGTCTTTGATTACCCTGGTGATCAGGAGAGTTGCAACCAGCGGGGCCGCAAGCGCCCCGAAGAGGCCGATATTCTGCATATACCATTCATCAATTCGAAGATTGAGGAGACTGAACAGCGCGATGGTTACCGCGGTCAGCACCATCCCTCCGGTCATGATGATCGTGTGGTGAATGAGGAGTTCCCCGTTGAAGCGCAAATAGTCCATCCGACCGGATCGTTGGCCCCATGCCCCTCCGAGGAAGGCGACTCCGATCAGGGACCAGTAGAAGAACGGAGCGTGGGCCATGGCGAGCGTTGAGGTGTCTGATTGATACGGGTTTGGCAAAAAGTTCAGATAGACCGCGACGTCGACAATGGTGGCTATCAGAGCGCAGGTCGAGAGCGGTCGAACATTCCGTTGGACGGCGAAAAAAGTGAGAAACATGATTCCGGCAATCGCCGGGAGGTTGGGCGGATAGAATCTTTCAGCGGGCAGGTTGGAAATGAAATGTGGGAGTTTTGCGATGCCCGTCGCCACGATCGCAAGTCCAAGGGCAAGACCGAGTTCGGATCGAATGGTGGGGTTGGGAGGCGCCTCGGGATGCGAAACCGGGGGCTCCACGGGGGATAGCCGCTCGTGCCAAGCCTGGAGAAGGAGATGGTCAGGGACGGTCTCAAGTGCAAGAGCGAGGGCCTTGCTGAAGGGACCTGGGGCTTTCCGATAGAGGCGCTCCAGTTCCTTGGGATCATTAGCGGCGTCGAGGATGGTTTGTTTGAGCATGAGGCAAGGGAATCGAGTTTCAGTGAGATTGAATCATATAAATAACTTTGTGATATAAAGAAAATAAGGGCTCGATGTCAACCCCGTTGGAAGGAGGGTGATCTTGGTTTTTTAGAGGCGAAACCCAGGATGGGTGGCTTCGCTGGTGAAGACCTACTCCAACGAGGCCCTGGTCTCCTCTGGCGGTCGCTCCGCTGAAGGCTTAGGCAAAGAGGCGCCGGACAATCTGGCCATGAACGTCTGTCAATCGGTAATTGCGTCCTTGGAATCGATAGGTCAGGCGGGTGTGGTCAAATCCCAGAAGGTGGAGGAGGGTGGCGTTCAAATCATGGATGTGAACGGGATCCTTGACGATGTTATAGGAAAAATCGTCCGTCCGACCGAAGGTGAGTCCTCCTCGGATGCCTGCGCCTGCCAGCCAAATCGAGTAACAGCGGGGATGGTGATCTCTTCCGTAGTCATCTCTTTTGAGCGTTCCTTGGGAATAAACGGTTCGTCCGAATTCACCTCCCCAAATGACCACGGTCTCATCCAAGAGACCGCGTTCTCGGAGTTCTGTGAGTAAGGCGGCGGAAGCCTGGTCGGTGTCGGCGCATTGAGTTCTGAGACCGGCCGGACATTTGTTGTGTTGGTCCCAACCCCGATGGTAGAGTTGGATGAATCTGACCCCTCGTTCGGCCAGTCGCCTGGCAAGGATGCAGTGGGCGGCAAAGGTTCCGGGTTTTTTGGATTCGGAACCGTAGCGATCGAAGACGGTTTCCGGCTCGCGGGAGAGATCCGCCAGTTCTGGAACCGAGGATTGAAGGCGAAAGGCCATCTCGTATTGTTCGATGCGGTCCGTGATGACGGGGTCCCGTTGCTCTTTGAACTTAATCCGGTTGAGCGTTGCCAGATCGCGAAGCATTGCCCGACGGCGAGATCGGGTGATTCCTGCCGGGTTGGACAGGAAGAGCACGGGATCTTTTCCAGGGCTGAAACGGACCCCTTGATGTCGGGTGGGAAGAAAGCCGGATCCCCACATTCGCTCATGGAGGGGTTGGGCGTTGGTGGGGCCGCTGGGGCGAGAAATCATCACGACGAAGGCGGGGAGATTCTCGTTCTCTGCCCCCAGGCCATAGGAGGCCCATGCCCCGAAGGAAGGGCGGCCGGAAAGGGGATGCCCTGTTTGAAGCAATGTCATGGCGGGATCGTGGTTGATGGCTTCGGTGTGGAGAGAGCGGACGAGGCATATCTCATCGGCATGCCGAGCGGTGTGGGGAAGGAGTTCGCTGAGATGCATGCCGGAGTCGCCGTGTCGGTGGAACCGAAAGAGGGAGGGGGCGATCGGGTGGGTTTCCTGATGGGCGGTCATCCCTGTCAGGCGTTGGCCGCGACGGACTGAATCCGGAAGTGACTGGCCAAAGCGGGCCTTGAGATGGGGTTTGTAGTCGAAGAGATCCAACTGCGACGGCGCCCCGGCCTGAGTCAACCAGATGACTCGTTTGGCCTTGCCCGGGAAGTGGCTTGAAGCCCTTCCATGGATGGGGTTAAGGAGCGAGGCGAGTGCAGCGACACCGATGCCGGATGTCGTGCTCGACAGGAATTGCCGGCGAGCCATCCTGGCGGCTTCATGGGGGATGGCATCATTCACGGGTGATCGTTTCATCGAGATTGAGGAGGATGCTGGCAGCGATCGAGTAGGCAGCCAATTCCGTCGGGGCGATGGTTGTGGGAAGCGGGGTTCGGCCGGTTTCGACGAGCGCTTGGGCGTCCCCTGGAAAGGCCTGAAAATCGGCCAGACTGCGCTGAATGGTCGCCTTAAGAACGTCCAGTTCAGCGTTCTGGGGTGGTCGCCCCAGGGTTCGGCGGAACCCGTAGTCGAGGCGGTTGCCGAACTCCGATCCCCCGTGTTCGATCATTTCAGCGGCGAGGACTCGACTCGCTTCGACAAAGGTGGGGTCGTTCATGAGGTTCAGTGCCTGCATTGGCGTGTTGGTCCGACTTCGTTTCACCACGCAGGTTTCCCGAAAGGGAGCGTCGAACGCCAACAGGGCAGGATTGGGGACCGAACGTTTCCAATAGCTGTAAAGGGTCCGTCGGTACAATCCGGCGCCCTGATCTTCACGGTAGGTCTTCGCCCCCTTCCCCGCCACGACCTGCTCATATAAGCCAGGCGGGTGGTAGGGTCGCACCGATGGGCCGCCAATGGTCGTGAGGAGGAGACCGGAAACGGCCAGGGCCTGATCGCGAATCGCCTCGGCTTGGAGGCGGTAGCGTGGGGTGCGACTGTAGAGCCGGTTTCCTGGGTCGCGTTCCCGGGCGCCGGCCGGGACGCGGGAGCTCTGGCGATAGGTGGCGCTCGTCACCATCAAGCGGACCAGGGCCTTGACGTTCCATCCGGACTCGACAAATTCCACGGCCAGCCAGTCCAGCAGTTGCGGGTGGGTGGGTAACGCGCCTCGCGTGCCAAAGTTTTCCGGTGTTGCGACCAATCCTTTGCCGAAGAGACGTTGCCACAGTCGATTGACGGTGACGCGGGCGGTCAGTGGATGGTTGGGGTGAATCAGCCACTTGGCCAGTCCGAGCCGGTTGCGTGGCCAGTCCGCTTCCATCGGGGGGAGTGAGAGGGGGGTTCGCGCGGTGACCGGTTCTCCGGGTTGGTCGTAGGCACCCCGCACCAACACATGGGTTTGCCGAGGTTCGGAGCGTTCTCGCATGATCAGCGCGGTTGGGATTTCGAGATCAACCTCATCGATCCGCGTCGAGAGTGCCTCCACCTCAGTTTCGAGTTGCTTCCGTTCAGGAGAATCCTCCGCGGCGGCTGAAAGCGCTCGTTTTCGCTCCCCTAACCGTAACTTGAGTTGATCTCGCTTGGCTTCGAGTTCTGGGGCGGGGAGTTGCAGCATGGGAGGATTGTTTCGGCGAATGGGGGCACCGTAGTTTCCGCGCCCTTGTTCCTCGATATGATGAAAAAAAGCGTAAAAGGAGTAATAGTCTTTTTGAGTGAAGGGATCGAATTTGTGGTCATGACAACGGGCGCAAAGGAAGGTCTGGCCGAGCCAGATGGTTGCCGTGGTTTCGACCCGATCGGCGCAATACTCCGCGAGGAATTCCTCCGGGATAATGCCGCCTTCCTCGTTCATCATGTGATTGCGGTTAAACCCGGTCGCAATGAGTTGCGGGAGCGTGGGACGGGGCAACAGATCACCGGCCAATTGTTCAACGGTGAACTGATCGAAGGGTTTGTTTTCGTTGAAGGCGTTGATCACCCAATCTCGCCAGGCATAGGTCTCACGATCCCGGTCCACCTGGTAGCCGTTGGTGTCCGCGTAGCGGGCGGCGTCCAACCAGTCGACCGCCATTCGTTCTCCATAGTGGGGCGATTCCAGCAAACGGCGGACGAGGGTTTCGTAGGCGAGGGGCGAGGCGTCGCCGAGATACTGGGTTCCCTCGGCCAAAGTCGGTGGAAGGCCGGTGAGGTCGAGGCTCAGTCTCCGAATCAGGGTGGGACGGTCGGCCTCCGGGGAGGGTTGCAGCCCAGCGGTGGAGAGGTCTTTAAGAATGAAGTGGTCGATCGCGTTTCGTGGCCATCCGGGGTTGCGGTCCGCGAGGGGAAGAGCAGGGCGACGGGGGGGATCCCAGGCCCAATGGGAATCATAGGGGGCTCCGGTTTCAATCCATTTTCGAAGCCGCTGTTTTTGCTGGCGCGTGAGCACGCGGTTGCTACTGGGCGGAGGCATTCTTTCCTCCGGGTCGTTGGATTCGATCCGCTGAATCAGAAGACTGCGTTCCGGATCTTCGGGGGTGATGACCCGACCGTGGTCCCGGGCGAGAAAGGCATTTTCCGGGAGGTCGAGACGAAGGTCCGCCTTTCGTTGTTGGGAGTCTGGACCGTGGCAGGGATAACAGTGCTCTGAGAGAATCGGTTGAATATCGCGGGCGAAGGCAAGATCGCTGCCGTTTCCCGAGGCGTGAATGGCGTCGAAGATAATCCAAGGAAGCAAGAGGGGAAGAATCTTCAAGACACCCGGAGAATGAGGCCATGAGAGGGGCTCCCGCCGGTCGGTTTCGATGCTGGTGCGCTCTCGTGTGGTCATGGGGGAATGATCGGATCTCGTTGGTCACCCGATCATGGAATGAGCGACATGCCCCTCGACGTCGGTGAGGCGAAAGTCGCGGCCCGCGTGTCGGTAGGTCAGGCGTTGGTGATCCAATCCCATCAGGTGGAGGATGGTGGCATGGAGATCATGAACGTGCATGCGATCCTCCACCGATTGGAAGCCGAATTCGTCGGTTGCCCCGTAGGCCATTCCACCCCGGGTGCCGCCGCCGGCCATCCACATCAGGAAACCGTGGGGATTATGGTCGCGGCCGGTTCCGTTTTCACTGACCGGGGTTCGCCCAAATTCACCGCCCCAGATGACCAGCGTTTCATCGAGAAGTCCCCGGGACCGGAGGTCTCCCAGGAGGGCGGCGATGGGGCGG
>DEAY01000361.1:0-422 GCA_002348345.1 Verrucomicrobia bacterium UBA2970 | reverse complement strand
CAGGAGGGCGGCGATGGGGCGGTCAATCTGGGCCGCCAATTGCTTGGTATTGCGATGGTGATGGTTGTGGGTGTCCCAAGGCTGGCCATGGCCGTAGTAGACCTGGATGAATCGCACTCCGCGTTCCGACAATCGTCTAGCCAGGAGGCAGCCGTTGGCAAAATGGCCGTCGCCGTATCGCTCTCGGACGGGGGTTGGCTCGTGCTCGAGATGGAACGCCTCGGTCGCTTCGAACTGCATGCGGTAGGCCGTCTCCATCGCTTGAATCCGGCCTTGCAGGGCGGCGGTGTCGGCGGGGTGAGCCTTTAAGTGTTCCTGGTTGAGGGCTTGAAGGAGATCGAGTTGACGGCGTTGCTGGCGAGGTCCGTGGCGCTCATTGTGTAACCAGGGGACCATGGCTTTCGGATCCAGGTTGCTGTGGT
>DEAY01000485.1 GCA_002348345.1 Verrucomicrobia bacterium UBA2970 | reverse complement strand
TACTTCCTGGGGCGAGTAGAGGCGGCTGGGGAGGTAGGGGTCTTCGATTTGCTGACGGCGACTCCACCCGTAGAACGGCAGGTGGGGATCGGAGACATTGATCAGGAGGCAGAAGGGTTTACCCGTCTCGTTGGCTGCCGAGATGCCCTCAGCGGTGGTGAGGTAGTAGGAATTGGCATCCTTGATGTGATGCTTCTCTTTGGAGTTGGTCCCCAGTATTAGGTCCCACGGATAGGGGGTGTAAGGGGTGGAGTGATTCACTTTCCCGAAGATGCCGGTGAAGTATCCACCTTCCTTCATCAGGTCGACGAGGTGTGGGTAGTGTGGTTGGGGAATGGGATAGAAGCCTTCGACCAGATTGCTGTGGGACGAGCGCCCGGTAAACATGACATTTCGCCCGGGAAAGCAATTTCCTACCATGACGTGGGCATATTCAAAGCGAAGTCCCTCCGCGGCCAGTCGGTCGATGTGAGGGGTCGTGTCTCGCAAGGGGTTGCCATAGACCCCGACCGAATCGCAGTTCATATCATCCACTGAAATGAAGAGGATATTGGGGCGGTTCGCGGAGGCAACCGAGGTCAATGCTATGAGGAGGATGGAAAGGATCGAATAGCGCATAGAGTTGCTCTGTAAGGCTCTGGGTTGAATGAATTGTGATTTTGTGGCGTTTGGGAGTCTAGCAAAATCGAGTCATCGTCATATGCGCGGGTTGGTATGACACGGCGGGGCAAGCCTTGGTTCAAAGGTTCGAGGAAAGGATTCCGGCGTTGGTTTCATCTAGTATTGGCTTGATCATGTTTCGATTTCTTCGTCAGTTCCGAGGATTCGCACCAATTGTTGGTTGGCTTTATCCAAGGATTGAGACTCGTGATGACTCGATTCAGGCTTGGGGGGATTCCGGTGCTGATAGACATCTGAAAATCCGCACGCCTCATATTGATCAGTTAGCCCGCGAGGCAATGCGATTGAATCGCTCCATGTATGCTTCCCGGTGAGCCTCTTGACTCTTGGTTGGTCGAGGCTAGAGGGGGGCTTATTCCCTGTTTTTAGGGGGGAGGGTCTGAAGAGGACGGTGGTTGACCCTTTTCCGAAGAAGCCAGAAACAGGCGGATAGCCACAGGGTATTGCGCAAGGTTGCCGCTGGTGCCGAATCCAGAATGCGAAGGAGGTTGGCGTTGATTCCGGGCAATTCGAAGCAACCGCAACTCAGTTCCAATTCTCGGATCCACGCCTGTCCGGTGGCCAGGGTGAAGAGGCTCAGCAATCCAATCATGCCGTATCGGGCGCCTTCCCGCCAGAGACCCGTCATCAGACAACTCCCAATCAGGAATTCCAACCAGGGGAGGCTAATGGCCAGGATCCGGGATGTTCCCTCTGCCCACGGGAAGCGATAGGCGCTGATGGCGGTGAGAAAGGCCGACGGATCGTAGATCTTGGAAAGGCCGGCGATCATGAACAGCAGGCCGAAGAGTCTCCAAAGAAAGCCGAAGCGATGGTGGTCAAGGGGTTCCGGTTTCATGAATCTGCCCCTCACTCCGCGTGTTTGAGATAGTCCTGATAACCGTCCGCATAAATGAATAAGCGTGAAAATCCAAAGTCGTCTCGGAGTTTGATCGCCAGATACTTGGAGCGATCGCAGGCGGGGTCGCCGCAGTAGAGAACCAAACGACGATCTTTTGGATAGGTTTTGGCAAAGGTTTGGTGGGCCTTGGTTGTGGAGAATGAAAATGGCAGGTTGACGGCACCCGGAATATGACCGTTCGAGAAGGCCCACTCATGTCGAGCGTCGACAAGCAAGGCGGTCTGCTGCTGGGCCAGTTGCTCGACTTGAGGCCATTCCACTACCGGAAACCCCTCCTGTGAAATCAGCCCCTCATCTGCATCATTGGGCCCTGGCGGTGGGGGGCTCGAAGAATCTTCCTGAGGATCGTCTTCAGGCTGAGTTGCCAAAGGTGAATCCACGAGCCTTATGCCGCGGGAATTCCACTGATTCGAGAGCACGCCCAGGAGCAGGTCCAGCGCTCCATCACCGGTGACATCGGACATCACCGCGCCCCGGCAAAATACATTCTCACAGGCCACGCCGGCCTCTGCCGTCACCTCTTGAAAACGCCATCCTTCTCGATTCCGATAGAGGGCATTGGGAGCATTGAGGCCGCAGAGATAGACGTCGACCCACCCGTCTCCGTCGTAGTCCCCGAAGGCAACCCCCGATCCATTCAGCAAGGTTCGATTTCGAGCCGCATCGAGCTCGTCGAGACGATTGACAGACTCGAGGCCGGTGGCTTCGGGCGCGCGTTCCCGAAATCCGGGTTCCCCTTGGAACAAGGGGGCGAGTGCCCGAGAAGCAAGGTCCGGTCCTTGGGCCTTTGCCGGAGATGGGATCCCGACCAGCAATCCCTTTGCAAAGAGCACCAGGATGGCGAATCGCGAATGTGAATGGAATGGCATGCCGAGGACCGCTCTGACTGAAATCGAGTGTTGTACTTGTAGGGGTCGCCCCGCCGGGGTGCAAGCGTCGAGTCTCCGAATTTCAGAAGCGGTTTTTTTGGGGGCGTTTTTTATTCAAGGATTGGGGGGAAGGGATGGGGCCCGAACCGGTTTCGGATCGGCAGCGTGAAAGACTTTCTCTTCCTTTCGGGCCTGGGAGGAAAAGGGGGTGATCCGTTCATTTTGGTAGGGGGAAGGAGGATCCGAGCGTCTCCGCCAAACCGAGCGGGAGGAGGTGATTTCGAGCCCCACGGTTCGTTGAGTATTCCATTGACCGGTGAGAAGCAGGTCCTTAGAACCTTCGGCACCAATCGAATGTCATGAGCATGTTGAATTTGAGTTGCATTGAAAAAAGGTCAAGTCGCTCGCTAGCGGGGTTTACGCTGATTGAACTTCTGGTCGTGATTGCGATCATCGCCATTCTCGCAGGAATGTTGTTGCCCGCGCTGGGGAAGGCGAAACAGAAGGCGAAGGGAATTGCCTGTCTCAGCAATCTGAAGCAAATGCAGCTTTGCTGGTCGATGTATGCTGGTGATCATGAAGGCAGACTGGTGCTGAACCATCTGGGGACGACCGCCGCTTGGATTGGCGGAAATGTCAGTTCAGCGCCCGGTTGGACCAATCGGCTCGATATCATGAATGGCAAATTGTTTCCCTACAACTCCTCCATCGAGATTTATCGGTGTCCTGCGGATGTGGCGTTCCGAGCGGGCACGCGGACGGTCATCCGGGTGAGGAGTTTTTCCATGAGTGGTCGAATGGCTGGCGAACAACGTGCCCAGTTTGTCAATCCGTCACTCAAGTATTTCACCAAGGAGGATTCGATCAATCGTCCGGGGCCCTCCCAGGCCTTCGTGTTTGTGGATGAGGACAAGGACAGCATCGATGATGGTTTTTTCGCCGTTCGCGCGGACATCCCGAACCGAGGGTTTTGGCAGAATGCGCCGGCCAGTCGCCATGGGAACAGTGGTCAGGTTTCATTTGCGGACGGTCATGCGGAAGCGTGGCGATGGGTGGAACAGACGGCGACCAAGGTTTCAGGACTCAACACGACCACCCATGCCGGGGATCGAGATCTCGAAAAGTTCCGCTTGGCGACCCATATCCCCGACCAGCCATTCTAAGGTGCGGTTTGATCTGAGTGGAGAAAGCTCCGATGAGCCGGTCAGGGATCGATGTTCCGTCGATCGAAACAGTGGTTGGAGGATGAGCGTGATGAAAGTTTTCTTGGGGGCGATTGAGGGGTTGTGTGATGCTTGCAACCTGGCAAGTGGGGTTGTTTGAGTAGGATGCGAGACGCCCTCAGGCCGCTTGCTCGCGTTGCGTGACCCGCCCTCCTGCTAATGTCGACTCGACTTGGAGCGGGGCTCGAGATTGCGATAAATCACCAATGTCTCTATGAATTCCGAAAGGGATTGCTCGAGCAAAACCGATTCGTTACGGCGCAGTTCCTCTTCCATCCTTGTCGTGAGAAAATCGATTTCGACCTGGCTGGCCGAATTTCTTTTCCGGCGACTTCGACATAGAACGGGGCACTGTGGGCGAATCGCTCGTGGTGCGCTTGCTCGGCGATCGCCCGAACGGGAGGCATGCCGGTGGAAAACTTCGATCGGTGATCGATGATGAACACGGCTCCGAAAGGGTGGCGTTTCCCGTTAATCAAAAAGATTTCGTATTCGGTGTTTCGGGGCACAATGAGTTGGGTGGGACCCACTGGAATTGTCTCCGTTCCGGTATCCTCGCGTTCTCCGTGGGGGGAGGGAGGATTTCGGAGCGTCGAGGGACGAGTGTGGGATGCCTCGTCGGTTGAGGTGGTCCAAAAGGTCACCGGAAATGCGATATTGAGATCCTCGGCCAACATCACATTGGGCGGTCCGAAGAGGCGCCGATGAATATGAGTTTCCCCGAAAACCAGCCTCGGGATGTCATATCAATCCACCACCGTAACCGAAAGGCGCGTTGGACGGGTTCGGATCCGGTGGTGAGGGTTTCCTCGATGGGAAGGTATTCCTTACCCCGGTGGACTTCGATTCGGTAGGAGCCCGCCGGGTGTCCGACTCGGAATGGATGAGCTGAGAGAGTGGTGTGTCGTTCCTTTGACTGTGGCATGGGAACCCATTGTTCCCGATACGCTATGGCCAAGCCCTCCGCCGCAGCGGACTCAACGAAGAAGGAGGTCCCGGCGTCGTTTGAAAGGGTGATCCGGGCAGTATGGCGGAGGTCTCGGCATCCGTGACGGTTCCTCCAAGTTCAGCCCCATGGCCGGAGCAAACGGATGCGATGAAAATGGCTAGCCACGAGAGCACTGAGAAAAGACGGCGGCGTTGCACCGCCTCCTTAGTAGGGGGGAATCCCTGGAAGGGGGCAACGGTAATCCGGGTCGGAATGACCGTCGATCGTTGACGTGCTCCTGAGGGGACGATTCACCCCTCCATCTCGCCGGGGGAATCAGGTTGATCTTCCAGCGGTCACCAGACATAACGGAGGCATGGTTCTTTCGATTTCGGCAAGACGTTGCCCTCGGCCTGTCGGTTGGTTGGGGGGGGTGCTCAGCTTCGTTGCCGCCCTCTCATTGGGTGAAGCGGCGGACCGATTGGAGCGTCAGCCGAATGTGATCCTCATCATGGCCGACGACGTGGGGTGGGAAGCCTTCGGGTGTTACGGGGGCGAGGATTACAAGACCCCGCACCTCGATCGGCTTGCGGCCACGGGGATTCGGTTTGAACATTGTTACTCGACTCCGATTTGCACGCCCTCTCGGGTAAAACTGATGACGGGCCAGTATAACTTTCGAAACTACACCCACTTCGGGTATCTCAGCCCCAAGGAGAGGACCTTCGGGCACCTGATGCAGGGAGCGGGTTACCGAACCGCGATCGCGGGCAAATGGCAGTTGAATGGTCTCTACAACCTTCTTCCCGGTCATCAGGATTCCACTCGCCCGCTGCAGGCGGGGTTTCACGAGTCCCTTCTTTGGCAGGTGACCAAAGGCAAGCAGAATGTGGATGGAGGAGGGGAACGATTCTGGAATCCTCCGCTGGAACACAACGGACGCCTGATCACCCCGCAAGAGAATTGGGGGAAGTACGGTCCGGATTTGTTCGTTGATTTCATTTGCGAGTTTATGGCTCAGAACCGGGAACAACCCTTTTTTGTCTATTATCCGATGGTGCTCGTTCATGACCCCTTTGTGCGAACGCCCGACACCTTGGGGGATCAATCGCTTGAGGTGGCCAACAAGGCCCCGAAAGATCCCGCTGAAAGAAAAAAGAATTTTGTCGATATGGTTCACTACATGGACAAGCTGATCGGCCGGATCGAAGCCAAACTGGAGGCCCTTGGATTGATTGAAGAAACCCTTTTGATGTTCACGGCCGATAACGGGACCAACCGCTCCATTCGTTCTCAGTGGTTGGGGCGAGAGATCCGGGGAGGGAAGGGGCGGATGAAAGACATGGGAACGCACGTCCCTTTCATCGTTTCTTGGAAGAATCACGCGCCTCGAGGGGCGGTCTACTCCGATCTGATTGATTTCACGGATTTCTATCCCACCTTGATGGAAGCGGCCAGATGGCCTCCGAATTGGGTGGACCCGGTTGACGGGCAGAGCTTCTTTCCACGCCTCTTCGGAGCCGGTGGGAATCCGAGGGATTGGGTGTTTTGGCATTACCAGCCCTATTGGGGCCAGCTACCCGGACAGGCCGTGAGGACGGCGGACTACAAGCTCTACGGTGATGGCCGGTTCTATCATGTCCCGAAGGATTTGGAAGAGGGCCACGATTTGAGTCAATCGGTTGATCCCGCCCTGGCAAGGGTGCGTGGGCGATTGTCTCACATCCTGAAGCAGGCTCCCCCGGCGCACTCTGAAAAAGGATCAAGCAGGACGACCATTCGGCCGACCTACCCGATGTGGGTTGATTTGGACGATCGACACTAGGGGAGCGGGTTGATTCCTCTTTTCGAAGATGGGCTAAACTCGTAGGATCGGGACTTCTATGAAAACCTTCTTTCGTCTTTCTGCGGCCACCACGTGCATCTCCCTGGTATTGTTCTCAGCGACGGCGGCGGCTCCGCCTGAATTTCGGTGGGAGGAAAAGGAGATCGATCGAATTGAAATTGGTTACGGTCTTCAGTTGACCGATGTGAATGGTGATGGCCGTACTGATATCGTGTTGGCGGACAAGAGCACGGTTCAGTGGTACGAGAATCCAACCTGGGCGAAGCACGTGATCGCAAGGGGTTTGACGCAGCGTGACAATGTCTGTGTGACGGCTCGGGATATCGATGGGGATGGGAAATGTGAAATCGTGGTGGGGGGGCAGTGGAACTTTCGGGAAACGGTGAAGGATGGGGCGGTGCACTACTTGGTCGCGGGCACGGATCGGACCGAGCCCTGGACCCCGGTCAAACTCTACCACGAGCCGAGCACACATCGAATGCATTGGCTCAAAGGAGTCAACGGGCAGTATCAGCTTGTTGTGAAACCCTTGCGCGGCCGGGGAAATGTCAACGATGAGGGATTTGGATTAATGGTGCTGGCCTACAGTCGCCCCGATCATCCGACGCAAGATTGGCCAATCGAAGTGGTCAGCAACTTTCTCCATCAATCCCATAATTTTCACCCGGTGAACTGGGATGATGATCCTGAGGAGGAGTTGGTGATGGCGGCCAAAGAAGGGGTTTGGCATTTTGATCGGCAACGCGGGCGATGGCGAAGCAAGCAATTGACGAACCACTTTGCGGGTGAAATCCGGGATGGTCGTCTGCCCGATGGTCGGCGGTTCATCGTCACGATCGAGCCAATGCATGGTACCACCTCGGCCGTCTATGCGGCTCCGGAGCAGGGAGAGGGCTTGTGGGATCGCCTTGCCGTGCTCGACGACGCCTTGAGGGATGGGCACGCGTTGGCTGTTGCCGATTACCTGGGTGTCGGGAGCGATCAGGTGGTCGTTGGTTGGAGGGCGATGCATCCCGCTGGCGCTCCGGGGATCAAGTTATTCACCCCGCTCGATGCAGCGGGGACTCGGTGGCGTGAAACCAAGGTTTCCGGAACCGAGCTCGCCGTCGAGGATATCAAGGCAGCTGACCTCGATGGTGATGGAAGGCCTGAGATTGTTGCCGCAGCTCGACAAACCAAGAACCTGAAAATCTTCTTTAATCGAACCTGAACCCATTTGGTGACGGGTGGTTTGAATCCGCCTGTCGCCACAAGGAACCTCCGGAGACACCCTGATGACATGGTGCTCGGTCGTGAGGGCCATTCGTGGCCAGACCGTCGCGGTAATCGAAAGGGCCTGGGAGGTGATGGGATCGGGTGAGT
>DEAY01000263.1:10614-19986 GCA_002348345.1 Verrucomicrobia bacterium UBA2970 | reverse complement strand
GGATGGTGCGACCCGTCTGTTGATCGATGCCGGGTTCAGTGGCCGCCAGATTCGGAGCCGCCTAGAATCGATCGGTCGGACCCCCGAGACCTTGACCGGGATCCTTCTCACGCACGAGCACAGTGATCATACAAAGGGACTGAAGATGATCGCGGCAAAGCTGGATATTCCCCTCTATTGCAATCGGTTAACGCTCGAGGCTGTGGAGTCTCAATTCGAGATCAAGTTCCCAGCCCGGGTGTTCCAGACCGGGGCCCCCTTTGATCTGGGCGATATGAATGTGGAGTCGTTTTCCATTCCTCATGATGCCTACGATCCGGTGGGTTTTGTCGTTCATACTTCCGCTGGGTCGGTTGGATTCCTAACTGATCTCGGACATGCGACGCGACTGGTCATTGAGCGGGTAAGGTCTGTTGAGACCCTGGTTCTCGAAACCAACTACGATGTGAAGCTCCTTCAGGAAGACACGAAGAGACCCTGGAGTATCAAGCAACGAATTCTCAGTCGGCACGGTCACCTCAGTAATGAGGCGGCGGCGACCGCCCTCGGGGAATTGTTGTCGGATCGTCTGCAACGGCTCTACCTGGCTCATTTAAGTCGTGACTGCAATTCCCCTCAGCTTGCCACCCGGGTGATCTCGGAGCGGTTGGAGTCACTGGGAGCGCATCATGTCACCGTGAGCGCCACCGAACAGGACCAGCCGTCGCCGACCCAACCCCTCCGTGAGTCGTTGAGTTATTCTTGACCTTCAAAAGATCTCCAAGGCTAATAGGGCGATCCCCGTTATGGACTTAAAGATCCACGCAGAGCTCCCGAAGCGCCTCGATTTCCGGATAGGGATTCTCGGCAGCGGATTCATCGTCTCGGATTGTCACCTGGTGGCCTACCGAAAAGCAGGGATGAATCCGGTGGCCATCGCGTCTCGAACCCGAGCCAATGCGGAAAAAACGGCCCGACGACATGAGATTGGACAGGTGTATGAGACCTACGAGCAGCTCCTTGATGATCCCGGCATCGAGGTGTTGGATATCGCCGTCCCCCCGGACGCCCAATTGGGACTGATTCGCGCCGCCTGCCGGCGGGGAACGGTGAGGGGGATTCTCGCTCAGAAACCTCTGGGAATGAACTTGGAAGAAGCCAGGGAGGCCGTGGCTCTCTGTGAGAAGGCAGGAATCACCTTAGCGGTGAACCAGAACATGCGCTATGATCAATCGGTTCGAGCAGGGAAGGCCTTGCTGGAGAATGGGACCATCGGCGAGCCGATCTTGGCAACGATCGACATGAGAGGCATTCCCCATTGGATGCCTTGGCAGGAGCGGATGGGTTGGGTGACCTTGCGAATCATGTCGATTCACCATCTCGACTGTTTCCGTTATTGGTTTGGTGATCCGGAAGGGATCTTTTGCAGCGTTCGGACGGACCCCAGGACGACCTTCCCGCATGAGGATGGGATTGCCACCTATATGCTCCACTATGCCAGCGGCCTGCGGTGTATTGGAATCGACGATACCTGGACGGGTCCCGCTCGGGAGGGTTGCCCGGGTGATATTCGGATCCAATGGCGAGTGGAGGGATTGAACGGGCTGGCCCTGGGAGACATCGGTTGGTGTCAGGATCCCTACACGACCCCCTCGTCCCTTCGGTTCGCCGCAGTGGGTCAGGAGGCGTTTACCCAACCCCAGTGGACGGAAAGTTGGTTCCCTGATGCCTTTATCGGGACCATGGCCCAGCTTCTCCGTGCCTTGGAAAACGGGACGGAACCCGAGATCGGGGGGCGAGATAATCTGCGGACGATGGCCCTGGTCGACGCGGCCTACCAGAGTGTTGCAGAGGAGCGCCTCGTGAAACTCAGTGAATTTGGTTTGGAACCACCCATCGGGTCACCGGTGAAAGAAGCTTAGCGACCATGAAGTTAGGGATCATCAACAGTGCGTTCTCGCAAGCCGGCGTCGATACCGCGGCAGGACTGAAACACATTTCTCGGATTGGATTTGACTGCGTGGATATTTTTACCGAAGCGGTAGGGATCACCAAGAAGGAGGTGAGCTTGGTGGGGCGAACTTGTGATCGTCTGGGACTTCCCATTGTGTCCCTGCCCGTCGTAGCGGTGGGGTTGATTGATTTCAACGATCCGGTTCGCGCCTTTCATGTCGACCGCTGCAAGAAATTCATCGACCTTGCCAAGCAATGGGGAGCCAGCAACATCCTTTTGGTACTGGGCGAGTATATCTGGCAACGTGAAGTCATTCCCCCGGAAGCGCAGTGGCAGTGGGCGATTGAGACCTGCCGCCGACTCGGTGACTATGCGGACAAGAAGAAGATTGATATCGCCCTGGAGTTAGAACCGTTTCGCCTCAGTCTCTTGAACAACGTGGACTCAATGGTCCGATTTGTGAAGGCCTGCAAGCACCCTCGAGTCAAAGCCAACATCGATATCAGCCATCTCGTCTTGTCCGACACGGCACCGACGGATTTGAGGGCGTTGAAGGGGAAAGCCATCCATGTCCATATCAGTGATTGTGATGGAAAGGTCCACGGGGACTTGCCGCCGGGTAGGGGGATCGTCAAATTTGTTCCCTACTTGCAGGCCATCAAGGAGCTGAAGATGGAGGGAGTGGTATCGATCGAGCTCGAATACTCCCCCGACCCCAAGCGAATCGTGCAATGGGTGGAGGAAGCCTATCGTGAGACGGCGAAGCTGATGCGGATCGTCGATCTCCGTGATGCCTCGTGATCAAGGTGGCGTTTTGGTCGAGGCGACTTCGAACGAATCGTTCTAAGCCTTCCTTTTGATGGAAGGCCTGTGGAGATCGTTCCGGCCTAATCGGGTTTAAGCCCGGGTTGAAACCGATTGGTTCGATGGCAAGACGAGCGCTTTCTGGCGGCGCTGAAGTGACCTTCGACTTGCTTGTGAAAGGGCCGCAGGAATCCGCAAAACCGAGTTCCGGTCCCGCGGCTTGGGAGGTGCTATTTTTGAAGGTATTTTTGGACTACTTGAACGAACTGGTAGATTCCCACACTCGTCATCAGGAACGATGAGATCCAAAGAAAGCTCATCCAGGTTTTTCCGGGCTTAATGGCTGAATCCGTGGCGGTGAAGTGGAAATAAATGACCCCAAAACAGATCAGAGGAAGCATCAGGGCTTGGGCGATCGAGCCGATCATTACCAGCGTCAGGGGTTGGCCAACAGAGATATAGAAAACGAAGTAGAGGGCGGGAAGGGACACGCAGGCGATTTGGATCAGACGCAGGCGATCGGCTTCTGTCTCAACCGCCACCAATCGACCAATGCGCAAAAAATCGGCTGACAAGCGAGCATTGGAGGCCGTTGAGATGAAGATCGTCGAGTAGAGCACGACGGTGGCACCGACCAGAAAGATCCCCAGCCCGATATTGCCAAACGACGTCTGGTAAAGATTGGAAAGAGTCGGAATCATATCGTCGTTCGATACGGTAAGATCTTTTCCATGGAGGATGGCCGCCCCCAGCAAGTAGAATGCTACCGTCGCTCCGGTATAGATCACCATTGACACCCAGGCATCCCAGCGAAGGACGCGCATCCAACCCTGAGCCCTTTCCGCCCAAGCCGCGGAACCATCGTTGGGTCCGACATGACTGGCATAGCCTTTTTCCAGGCACCAATAGGGGTAGTAGATGAGTTCCGAAGCACCCACTCCAATGACCCCAAATGCGGCGAAGGCCGTGGTGAAGTTATCGGGGAGCCGAAAACTCAACCCTTCCTTGAGATTCGACAAGGTAATTCCATAGTCCGTCCAGTACAACGAGATGACCGCAAAAATCGTAAAAACCGTGAATCCTGCAACCATCGTTGTGGAGAACCTCTCGATGAAACGATAACGCCCAATGAAGAGGAGAACGGCACATGAAGTGGTAATCAGGAGGGCCCAGATCCAATCATCGAAAGCAGACCCCGCCATGCGAGCCACACCCGCGATGCCGCCGACCATGCCCGAGAGTTGAAAGAAGGTCGCGATAAACATGATCAGCCAGCACCAAACCAACCATGAAACCCAAAGCCGTGGACCGGGGACGGAGTTCAGCGCCTCTAGGGTCGATTTCCCTTTTCCGATGGTGTAACGGCCGAGTTCAACCTGGAGGAAAACCTTGATCATGCATCCGAGAATAATGAACCACAGCAGCGCGAAGCCTGCGTCGGCTCCCACCTTGGTGGTGACAATCAGCTCGCCCGAACCGACGATATTGGCAGAAATAATGAGACCAGGGCCGAGTTGTTTTAGGATCCCTTTCAGGTCCGAGGGCGGCGGCGTCGTGGGGGACATTGGCGAGACGTTACGGGGTGGACAAAGGCTTGTGAAGTTTAATCTAAGGGCCAGATTCGCCCGCTGTGGGTCAATGGGGAGGGACTCGTCTAACGAGGGCTTGAGGGGAGTCGTTTCATGAAGTGGTCTCCCGGGACAGATTGACGTGCATTTGTGATCATGGCCTTTAGAGTGGTAGCCGTGAGTCGGGAATTTAAGGAAAAACTCGCCAAGGTCAGGGCGCTACTAAACAAGAAACGAAAAGCGGCGGCATTGATCACCAGCCAAGCCAACTTTTCCTGGCTGGGTTGCGGGGGAGAGGCCCGGGTGGCCGTGAGCACGGAACAGGCATCAGCAGCCTGGCTGGTGAAGAAGGACGAGGTTTATTTGGTCGCCAATGGGATCGAGGTGCCCCGGTTGCAGTCCGAGGTGCTCAACGCCCTGAAATTCGAGACGCTCGAGTTTGATTGGCACAATCCGAAAGGACTGTTGGAGCGCATCCAGGAGGTGGCCGATCCCAAGCGCATTCTTGCGGACCGTCATGATTGCGTGAAATCCCCCCAGAGCGCGGCATTTGCCGAGCTCCGATACTCTTTGTGTAGTGAAGAGGTCAAGCGGTTTCGCTTCCTCGGAAAGGCCCTCGAAGCTTCCATCGCGGCAACGGCTCATGGGATTCGAGTCGGGGAAACGGAAAATGAGATCGCCGCGCAAATGACGGCAGCCTCGATCGCCGTCGGGTTAACCCCGGTGGTGGTGCTGGTGGCCGTGGATGAACGGATCCGGCGTTTTCGGCACCCCCTTCCGACCAATAAGAAACTGAAGCGGCACGCCATGCTCATTATGTGCGCCCGCTATCAAGGCCTGATCGCATCAATGACCCGAACGGTCTATTTCGGGGATGTTCCGCCCCTGTTGCGCAAGAAGCACCAGGCGGCATGCACGGTCGACGTGACCCTGCAACAGGCAACTCGAGTCGGGGTGGCTGCGGGAAGGATCTTGAAGGAGGGCCTCCGGGTGTATGCCGATCTAGGATTTGGCGACGAGTGGAAGGCGCATCACCAGGGAGGCCCTTGTGGCTACTTGCCTCGTGAGTATATTGTGACCCCCGAGATGAAAACCAAAGTTGAGGCTTCGCAGCCCTTCACTTGGAATCCGACGGTGGCGGGAACAAAGTCGGAAGACACCGTTCTCGTGACCCCCCGGGGACCGGAAGTCATTACCAAGAGCGCGGACTGGCCGAAAACCGAGGTGGTGTTGGATAAGAAAAGATTCAATCGCTACGCGATTCTGGATCGCTAGCGAATCGGGGGGAGGGGAGGAAGCTCAATCCCCTGCTCTGCAGCGATGGTGCGCTGGGTCTCGATGATGGCAATCCTCTCTTCCCGAGAGAGTTGAGGGCGGGGCTGGGTTCGCACCGGCCGAGTCGGAATCGTTCGATTGCTGGCGTTGACTGCAGAGCGGTTTCCGCTAGTGGCACGCCCGGTGGACGGTGAGGTCCGCGTGCTCGTGTTTCGGGTGCTTGTGTTTCGCGCACTTCCGGTGCGGGCCGTTACCGTTCGCGTCGGCTTCGAGCCCGTGGTGCGAGTTGTTCGGACGTTGGTCTTGGGTTTGGCCTTCGGCTTTTTCTTGTTCTTGAAACCGTGCGATTCAAAAGTCAGCAGTTCCGAGGTGCCACTGTAGAGAATCTCGACATCGCCGTTCGATTCGATGGATTTGATCGTCACGCCATTCTGTTGCTCTCCGACGCCCAACCCGAAAAACCGCTCGACGGGATCCTGTTCGGGTTGTGTCGGAGGTAGTGTCATGGATAGCCAGGCTCGTTTCTGGCCATTCTTGGCACTGACACCGGCCAGGATGAGATTCAATTCCTTGAGCGAGATTTCTTCTTCTTCGGGTTCTTCCTCGACTTTGGGGGGAGCCGGAGGGGGGGGGGGTTGCAAATTGAAGGGATTGCGATCGACAATCACCTGAAATCTTTCGGAGAGGGTGCCCCGGTCTAGGAGACCCTCCAACGGCGTTGCTGCCTCTCCCGCTGTCGATTCGGAATCACCCTGGGCCAGCGCCAGGAGGGCACCAACGATCGATAAAATGACTGTGACGAGTATTTTCATGTCGATTCTCGTTCTTTTGACATGAACACCGGGAGCGTCCCCAAGTTTCATGAAAATAGCAAAGGAAAACCGTCCCGACCCCGGGGGAGCGAGACGGCTTTGGAGAACAACAATGAACGACCTCGAGGCTAGTAGGAGGCCTGGACGCCCTTGGTGGAGCGCTTTTGCATCCACGGCATCAACCCTCGCAGTCTCTGGCCCACTTTTTCGATCCCGTGTTTTTCGCCGGCCTTCAAGAGGGAGTTGTATTTCTTGTAGCCCGTCTGGTACTCCCTCACCCAGCCCTTGGCGAACTTGCCGGATTGAATGTCCTTGAGAGCTGCCTTCATTCGCCTCTTGACCCCGGCATCGATGATTTTGGGTCCGATGGCGACATCACCCCATTTTGCCGTTTCAGAAATCGAGAACAGCATCCCGCTGATGCCAGATTCGTTGATCAGATCGACGATCAGCTTGAGTTCATGGAGGCATTCGAAGTAGGCCATCTCTGGTTGATAGCCGGCCTCGACCAGCACCTCGTAGCCCGCCTGGATTAACGCCGAGGTGCCCCCACAGAGAACGGTTTGTTCGCCGAAGAGATCGGTCTCCGTTTCTTCCTTGAAGGTGGTCTGAATCACACCGGCTCGGGTGCCGCCGATTCCCTTTGCCCAGGCAAGGGCGATCTTTTTCGCCTTGCGGGAAGCGTTCTGATAGACCGCGATCAGTGAGGGGACCCCTTTGCCCTCGGTGTACTGGCGTCGGACAATGTGCCCGGGACCCTTGGGTGCGACCAGAATGACGTCGACGTTTTCTGGTGGCACGACGGTCTTGAAGTGGATGGCAAACCCATGGGAGAAGAGAAGCGCCTTGCCCTTGCTGAGATTGGGCTCGATGTCGTTCTTGAACACATCCCCCTGCTTGGTATCCGGCAGGGCGACGAAAATCACATCGGCCTTCTGGACGGCTTCTGCGGTGGAGTAGACTTTGAAGCCCTTTTTCTTGGCTGCCTCGATGGACTTGCTTCCCTTGTAAAGTCCGATGATGACCTTGCATCCGCTTTCCTTGAGGTTCAGGGCATGCGCGTGTCCCTGCGAACCAAAGCCGAGTACGGCAAGGGTCTTTCCTTTGAATGCGTTTAGATCAGCATCTTTATCCGTATAAACTTTCGCTGGCATTTCTCTATTCTAGTTTCGGTTTCTGAGGGTTCTAAGTCATGATCGTGAGAGCGCGACTTTACCGGTCCGGGTCAAGGCTCGCACGCCGAAGTTGGTCATCAGGCTCAGGTACTTTTCGACCTTGCCTTCATCTCCGGTAATCTCGACGGTGACGGATTGGGGTTGGACGTCGACGATCTTTCCCCGAAAAATATCGGTGATTTGCATCACCTCAGATCGAGTTTTCGAATCGACGGTTACTTTGACCAATACCAACTCCCGGTCGACGTATTCATGTTCCCGGAAATCTTGAACCGTGAGGACATCGGTCAACTTATTGAGCTGCTTGACGATCTGTTCGAGGGTGGCGTCATCGCCACGGGTCACGATCGTCATTTGGGACTGAGAGGCATCCTGCGTCGGGGCCACATTCAGCGTGTCGATGTTATAACCCCGGCCGCTGAACAGACCAGCAATTCGGGTGAGCGCCCCGAACTTGTTCTCAACTAAAACTGAGATGGTATGTCGCATGTCTTGCTCTAGTGTCGCTTGTTGAGATTACGATCTACCAATATCGACCCGCAACGGTCCCTCGGTCGGATTTGATAGGGCCTCAGAGGCAGCCACCTGCAACCCAAAGCACCAATCACATCGGACGCTAAAAAAAATCAAAAACCCGCATCCCGTGGGATCTGCGGGCATCCATTCGATTCAACCTCGGAGGCACCTTGTCGTGAAGACTCTTTGGCGCCCGATTTTGGCGAAAAATCGAGCGGAAATTAGCAGTGGGCTCAGGCGCGGTCAACAGGATTCTTCTCGTCCCCTGGGCCCTTGACCTGAACCGTGCTTCTGACTAGGCAATATGGAGGCCCTGAAAGAGCCAGAGCCAGTTAGTGAAAAAATGGGTTGTGGGCGACTTCCTCGGCGACCGTCGTGATCGGGCCGTGTCCCGGGCAGAGGAGGGTGTCTCCCGGAAGGGATAGGATCTCTTCCCGAATTTTGGCTCGGGCAAGGTCGAAGTGGGCTCGCGCGCCCCCCATGGAACCGGCGAAGATGGCGTCCCCAACGATAGCAATGGCAGGGACTTGATTGGGGAAGCCGTCGATCAGGTAGGTGACTCCATCTTCGGCATGGCCCGGAGTCCCGCGGAAGCGGACCCGGAGGGTTCCGATCTCGAATTCATCTCCTGGATTCAGTCGTTGTTCGGCGGGAGCACCCTGGATTTTCGAGTGAAGTCGTAACTCCGGAGCGAGCTTTCGAATGGCTCCGAGTGCTGCGATATGGTCGTGATGGGAGTGAGTCAAAAAAAGGTGTTGGAGCTGCAAGCGTTGCTGCTCCAGATAAGTTTGGATCGGCTTCAGGGTCCAACCGGTATCGAAGAGCCCTGCGGCACCACTGTCATGATCCCAAACCAAAAAGCAGTTCACCGCCATGCCGCCGTCGTCCGTTTCGATCTGGCGCAGATGATGCCAACGGGTGATATCATGATTCGAGGGTTCCCAGCCATCGAGCAAAGCTTCCATCTTGGCCCTATCAAGGGTGAGAAGCTCGGAGATCCCGGCGAAGTGGACGCCGTCCCTCGGTTGTCCGTGTTCTTCAAATTCGGCGAGATGTTCCGGAGTGATCCTCCCTGCCGTCGCGACCCGGTTGGCGGGAATGCCAAGCCCCAGACGGGATTTACGGATGATATCACCGACATGATCTTCCAATGGCATGCTTGAATCGTAACGGGATAGAGGTTTGATGTCGAGAGACATCGGCGAGTCGGTAGCTTAGTGGAAAGAGTAGGACTTAGTAGATGCGGAAGTCACTGATCTCGATCGACGCTCAGAGCTCAACCTTGATGG
>DEAY01000263.1:0-10199 GCA_002348345.1 Verrucomicrobia bacterium UBA2970 | reverse complement strand
TGGACGCAGGCGATGACCGGTCAAGGGCCCGCGGGGATCCGGCCGTTTACGGAAGGAGGTGGTGTGGCCTCGGTGGAACTGGAAAGCGACTCCCCTTAATTGGAATCTCCGGTGTTCTGGTTGGCGGGCTCGAAGCGGGGGGCTAGAATCACTCGGTAGATTTTCGGGCCGGTTTCGGCGAGATCATTGTCAATGATGTTGATGTCACGGGTCGCAAACGTGAATTCCGAGACGTCCTTCCAAGTCAGTAGGTCGGTGGTTGATTGCAGTTTGAAACGCAGTCCATGGGGTCCGGAGGTGGTGAATTCGACCAAGCCATCCTCCCGGAATCTTGGTCCGGTCAAGGTGATTTCTTTATCTTGAACCAGGGACGTTCTAAAAAATCGGGGAAACGGAACGTCTGCGTTTATGTCGATGAGTCGCAACCGCCGAGACTCCAATTTGCCGACAAAGACAGGAGTCCAGGTTTCGAGATCATGGGAGCGTTCGACCAAAATCCGGCGGCCGGGAGGTCCCTGGACCGTCAGCGAAGCCGACTCCTTGTCCAAAATCTCAGCCTCGACGATGTTCAGACTCAGGTCGACCTTTGAGACGAATTGGGCGGCCAAGTTGGCGACCGGATTCGCGTTGAACCGGGCGGCTACCCAGAGGCCGCTTCGGGTCTTTTTCCAGATATCATCGAAGCTCTTTCCGATCGACGGCGGATCGCTAAAGACCAGGCTCGCCCGATCCCCGCCCAAGCCCGAGAGTCCGTCGAAGTCGGCTGTCCAGGTGATTCGATTGGGGACGGTAAGATCAAGATCGGTCAAGGCGACGGAGTTGAAGCCGGGAAAGATGGTGAAGGTTTCACTCTCATAAATCATTGTTCCCGGCCTCTCAAAGCCCGGACGACCATCGCTGTCATCGTCGTTGAGATAGAAACGCACCGTGCAGGTCTCGTCTCCTTGCGGCACAAACTCTCCAAAGTACTCGAATCGAAAAATGACCACTTCCCGAAAGGTCCCTCCGAAGATGATCTCATCCCCGAATTCATCGATGGAGGAGCGGCGAAAGTCTCTGGAACCACTGGAATTATTGTAAATGATCTCGGTGGGAAAAAGGGCTTGAGACAATGATTGCGGGGCGGTGAGCGGCAGGGTCAGGACCACCAGGATTCTCAGGAGATGCGCCCCGATCATCCCCTGAGCAGAACGTAAGTCGATGGGTGGTAAAATCATAGGGTATGACGAGAGATCCCCTCAACGGGCCTTTCCCGAATCTCTAAATGCTTTGAAAACGGATCCCTAGGGTTGGTTATTCCTCGATGCATCGGGTTCCTCATTCATTGGCTGATGGGTCTCCATCCTCGCCCGGGAAGGTTGATAGCAGAAATCGTGCTGCATAACAAAACTAAATCGCGGTTTAGTGTTTTTTTGCCGTGGCCCGGTTGGTTGGTTCCGGGAGCAAAGGGTTCCGGCGGTCATGAGTCCGTGATTGTGGCATGTTATTGCTTTTCTCCGATGAGGACGATGGGTAGAGTCCGCTGGCTAAAATGACGGATTCTACCAAGAAAGAGGGTCGCCGGGGCACGAAGATCGGTGATTTCGAAGTCTCATCGTCGGCTGTCGAACACTCCAAGATCGGGGGATTGGAAGATGTCGCTGAACTAGCGGGGACCCACTGGAAATCGGTCTCGGTCGTCTTGGTGCTGTTTTTCATTGTCACCAGTTATCAGGGCCGAATCCAAATCCTCGAGAAACAGGTTCAGTCCCTCTCGAGCGTCTACAGCGCGTTACCCGAAGACAAGGCGCTGGCGATGGGGGCCTTGAAGTCGGTCGAGGATCTCCGCGGGGCCATGACGGTGGTGATTGAAGAGCGGGTCTTGGACCTATTGGAGAGACCTGGGCTTCTCCGTCGAGGTAGCCAAGTCAAACGGCGTGTCATCGAACTCAAAGCGTTGGCCAATGGTCTGGGTAAGCTTTGGACGTCCGCCGATCTACCGGCGCCGCCGATCTACCCGCTCGTCGATGAGATCGCCAAGATTGTGATTGAGGGGGAATGGGGCGGAGGCGAGGGATTAAGCCGGATCCATCGAGACGATTCCGGGGTCGCCTTCGGTGTCTCACGATACCTGATGGCCTGGCAACGGGCTGAAGCAAGTCGCGCGGGGAACGACATCACTCCGGGATTGGTTCTGATGCGGGAAGCGAAGGCGGCGCTGCCACCCTCTGGAGTGGTCGAGAGTGACTCCCTCCGGCTCCAATTGGCTGCCGGAGACCATGCCCTCCTGTCGGGGAACAGGCCTGCATTCCTCGAGGCATATCGCCAGGGTTGGAGTCAATGGATGCGATTGTTCGAGCGGGAAGATTCGGTTCTCCATGTCTTTCGGGTGTCCCGTGGCCTGGCCCAGGCTTTTGTTTTCCCGGTCCACGCCCTCTCGATGGGAGATCCCAACCACCCCGAAGCCATGGCCCTCAAAGTGAGCGAACTCGAAGGGGCGCTCGGCGCGCCGTTTAATCGGATAATGGAATCGGCCGTTTCCATGGCGTGGAAGGCGAAGGAACTAAACGTCGACCGACTTGCCGCCCTGGTCACGGCATCGAAACTGGACCTGGTCTTGGCGGGGTTTTTTGCCAACGACGCGCTCGCTCGGTCGCTCCGTGAAGACGCATGGCGGACCTATCAGAAAACAACCGGACAATTCCAGGGCGTCGCCCTACCTTTGGCGCCGTCGGCCCTGGTCAATGGGGCGAGCGCATCGCTCCGCGAGGCACAGAGCCTCGCGGTGGCGCATGGAGAAGAGCTCGAGTTGCGGGATTGGGCCATCAGCGATCGAGTCCTGCTTGATCTGCCCCAGGAGGAGTGCAATGTGCTCGGAATTAAGGCCGTGGGCCAAACAGATCAGCAGTAATGTCGGACCCAAGGAATCCCTCGAGGCACTTGATTCCTCTTAACTTGCGAGGGTCCGACGTGACTCGAGGGTTCGATGAAGAATGGTCACTCGCTTGAAAATGGGCTAGCGTGGGCCATTGGGGAGTCGAAAGCGCGTGGCCTTTTCCTGGAGCCAGCGAACATCCGGATTGTTGGGCGTGTTTTCGTCGTTCAAGGCCATCCACTTTCCTTTTTCCAGCGGGGGCTTGGTGCGGGGATCTTGCCAGCGCTTCAGCTCCGAATGCCCGTCCGCGAAGGAAAGGGCGCCAGATTCGTTGTGGTAACTGGCGGGATAGTCAAACCCGATGAAACCGTGAAGCTCAGGTTGGTTGGGAAAGCCGGCCATGTTGACGCCGAATCCACCCGTGTTAATGCTGTCTTCCCTCATGTCCAGGAGGACAAAGGTGCTGGCGGGGCCGGGATCGTTGAAGGCGGATAGTTTTCGGTAGACTTGGAATTCATCGGCTCGCCGCCGCGTTCCGCCCGAGACGATGAAAGGGGGTGAGCCGATGAATTCGTTCATTGAATAGCTTCGCACTCGAGGCCGAAGGTCGTTTCCGACCTGAACTTGGCTCTTGTCCCCAGGGCACTTCCAGATCCGGAGGGCGCGACCGCTGTATTCCCAGACCGGGCTTTTCTCGATATCTTGCGCCGGATCCCAATTGGATCGATTGCTTGGATCGAAGTTGAGGTAACCATCGATCCAGGATCGTCCGTTGGGCGGGTCATATCGGGCGATCAGAAGGCGGTCTTCGTGGTCGTCGGCATACATGATCCAGCCGAGAGTCAACTGACGCTCATTGTTCAAACACTGGATCAGTCGTGCTTTCTCCTTCGTGGCACTCAGAGCTGGAAGCAAGAGAGACGCTAGGAGGGCAATGATGGCAATCACCACGAGAAGCTCGATCAGCGTGAACCCCGACCGGGCTTGATTGATGCGAAGGGCATCCTTACTCGAATTCATCGTTTTGTCCTTAGTTCAGGCGGCTTGACCGATGGGAACCGTGAACTGCGGTGAAGCGGCCTTGACGCAGGCTCTGACACCTTCACGATGTTCTAGCATACTACCTGCCAATTTAATGGGCAAATGATGTTGGTCGGTTCCCTCGGCTTTTAGGGGAGACTGAAAATCCTGCTGGCATCTTGGTTGCGGTTTGCCATGATTGGCAAAAAGGGGTGTATTGAAGGCATGAAACGTCTATTAACGGTTTTGGTCATTTGTTCGGTGGGGGGACTGTTCGGTTCCCTGCTTGGCTGGCAGGAGGTCCGCCGGCTTCGGGAGGAGAACAAGTCCCTTCGTGTTGAAGTCGAAGCGGGCCGGGAAAAAACGGCGGTCGCGGTCTCGAGTCTCGAAGCCGAGCACCAGAAGGCCATCAAGAAACTCGAGGCGGATGCCAGTGAGGTTCACAAGCTTCGAGGTGAGGTCGGCCGGCTCCGCAGCGGGGAAAAGGCCCTCGGCCAGCTGCAGGAAGCCAACCGAAAACTGGTTGCCGACAATCAACTGCTGCGCCAGGCGGCAGCCGATGCGGTTCTCGCCGAAGAGGCTCCTGAACTCGGGACCGCCCAAACCTATCCCAAGGAAAACTGGGAGTTTTTGGGTTACACCACTCCAGAAGACGCGCTGATATCGGCGATCTGGTCAATGCAACAAGGGGATCCCCAGGTCTACTTTGATAGCTTAGCGCCGGAGGAGCAGGATCGGATGGCGGAGCGGTGGCAGGATAAGACAGAAGATGAAGTGGCCGAAAAACATCGATCTGATGTCGAAGCCATCACCGGCCTCCAGGTTCTCAATCGGCAAAACGTCTCTGAAACCGAGATTGTGATGGATATCTATATCGAAGGTCCTGGCCGGATGGAATCCGTTTCGATGCAGCGGGTCGGGGAGGACTGGAAATTCCGAGGCTATCTTCGCGAAGAGCAGCCATAGTCCGAGCCGTCCTCGATGGCAGGCGGTTTGCGGAGGCGGCTACTCGATAGGCCCCGTGTAGGGCGGGTGTTCGAATCGCTGCTTTCCTTCACTGACCCGGGGATCCCGGGTGGTCCGCAGTTCCTCAAAAAGCTGGTCGGAGAGTTCCTCTCGGACTTTTTGAAACTCCGCGCTCGAGGCGACATTGACCATTTGATGGGGGTCGCTTGAGAGGTCATAGAGTTCCTCGGCCGGTCGGCGTCCGAAGGCGAAGTCGACGTAGGCCTTCATTTCGGGGCGGTTTCTTGCCTCCGCCAGGAAGGCCTTGGTTGGGCTCGCATCAAAGTCTCCAAACGCGGCAAAGGTGTTCTGTCCTAATTGAGTCATTTGAGGCCAGGGCCCGGGGGGCAATCCGAAGCCGGGAGCCCTTCCCATGGGCCAACGCTCGGGCCGAAAGTTGCGGATGTAGAGAAACTGGGCGGTACGAATGGCTCTTTGGGGGTAGGGGCGCATGGCCTCGCGGGCGGAAGCCACGTGCCGCTCTCGGCCGGTAACGACGTAATTGCGGCTCGGGTCGATCTGTCCTGAGCCCTCTGCCCGGAGAACGGGGAGCAGACTTCGTCCGGTCATGATTTCAGGAATCGGAAGAGCGGCGGCTTCCAGAAAGGTGGGGGCCAGATCCATCAAATTGACGAAGTCATCAACCTGACGATTCGTTTTGACCTGGTCTCCCCAGCGGACAGCGAGGGGGACGGCGACCCCAAAGTCATAGAGATTACACTTAGCGCGCGGGAATCCCGGAATGCCGTGATCGCCACTCACCAGGACAATCGTATTGTCGAGTTCGCCCATGGACTCCAGTTCCGCCAAGAGCACTCCGACTGCGGCATCGAAGGCCTGCACCTCGCCCAGATAATCGGCGAAGTCTTCTCGGATCACCGGGACGTCGGGGAGGAAGGGCGGCATTTTCCCTTTGAGGGAATCGGGGTCAATTCCCCAGAGATCGGCTCCGGATCCTTGAATCCATTTTCGATGACAGTTGGTTGGCCCGAACCAATAGCAGAAGGGTGTGTTGTCGGGGCGTTCGCTGACGAACGAACGAAAGTTGTCGCGAACCTCCTTGAACAGCTCCGCTCTCGCCTCATCCGGGTCGAGCGCGGCACTGACGGTTTGTGAGAACCGGCTGAATCGGTTCCCTGCCGAATTGTAGGCGAATCGATCGGCCCCGTAAGGGGCGTTCCGTGGGGTTCCCGGAACCCAAACTTTGTAGGATTGACCGATATGGTAACCCGCGTCGTGGAGGAGCAATGGGAAGGACGGAATCTTGAAATCCCAGACGGCGCCTTGGAGAATCGCCCCTCGCCCGGTTCGCCAAAAATACTGTCCTGAAAGAAGGGAACTGCGGCAGGGAGTGCACGAGGGGGCGGTGACGAAGGCATTGTGGAAGAGCACGCCCTCTTTGGCAATTCGATCAAAATGGGGGGTCTTGACAACGTCGTTTGGCGTATCGGGAGTGCGTCCAGCGTAGGCGTGGGCATACTTTCCCCAGTCATCGGCAAAGGCGATGAGTATGTTGGGTCGGGGAGCCGCCTCAAGGCCGGGAACGAAGCCGAGGAGAACCCATACCAGGCAGAGCAGGGAACGGCGTGCCGTTGTCTTCGGACTGTGTTCGGATTGCCAGTAAGATCGGGATGAGCAATCTGCCTCTTGTCGATGGGCCATTGCTGAAGCATTGCCTGGGAAACGGCCGGATTCAACCGTTTTCAGGCTTTTCCCGACTGAGATCTTCGGGCCCGAGTTCCTTTCTGATTATCATTCATGCCGAGGCAACGGCTGCAAAAAGAGGGTTTATGTTCCCATTCCGTGAAGAATCAATGAAGATTCCCCTCCCGAAATCCTTTTTTTCGCGCGTGGGAGAATGGAAAGATTCTTGCGGTGTAGGAAATGAAACAGTGAATGAAGGTGACCTGCCCATCTGACGATCAGATTCGCCGACTCCTTGAGTCCGATCTCGAACCGGGGCTTGTTGACGACATGAGCGAGCATCTTGATGCTTGCGAAGCGTGTCGGCAGCGCCTCGAAGCGATGGCGGCCCAGTCGTGGGCCCCGCCGGATGCGGTCAAATTGGATCCGGTTGATGGTTTCCCTGTGGGGAAATCGGTCTCCGCTCTCCGCCAGGTCATGGACGATTTGATGGCCTCAGAGGCTTCCCGTTCGAGTGGGCCTGATCTCAAGCTCTCGGGAAAGCGATTTGGGGAGTTCGAAATCCTCGAGGAGATCGCTCAAGGCGGGATGGGGATTGTTTATCGAGCGCGGCAACCCGATCTTAATCGGATGGTGGCCCTCAAGTTACTTGGGGCCGGGACCTTGGTTTCGTCGGATCGGGTGGCTCGATTTCGCACGGAGACGGAAGCCGTTGCGATCATTGAACACCCCAATATTGTTCCAATTTATGCGGTGGGAGAAGTGGAGGGAAGGCCCTACTTCAGCATGAAGTTGATTGAAGGCGGGAGTTTGGCCCAACGATTGGAGGAATTGTCGCCCGCTCACATGGCCAAGAGCCGTTCGAGCATCCGGAGTGATCTCATGTCCCGGCAGCATCAGATTGTCAATATCATGATTTCCATTTGCCGGGCGATCTACTACACCCATGAACGGGGGATTCTCCATCGTGATTTGAAGCCCAACAACGTCCTGTTGGACGAACACGGGGAGCCCCAGATTACCGATTTTGGTTTGGCCAAGATTTTGGAGAAAGACAGCGGCCTGACGGATTCCTTTGCCGTCATGGGGACGCCCAGCTACATGGCTCCTGAACAGGCAACCGGGAACTCCCGTCAGCTCACGACGGCGGCCGACATCTACGGTCTGGGAGCGATCTTTTATGAGTTGCTCTGTGGCGTGCCTCCGTTTCGAGAAGCGACCCCCTTGGCCACCATGCGCCGGGTCATTGACACGGATCCCGAACCCCCCCGGCGGCGTTGCGCCCCCATCGATGCCGACTTGGAAACCATCTGTCTCAAGGCGCTGAACAAAGAGCCCGATCGTCGTTATGCCACGGCTCAGGAGATGGCGGCCGACCTGGATCGGTGGAAGGCGGGAGAGCCGGTGATGGCCCGGCCCATCTCATGGTTTGAGAAGGCGTGGCGCTGGAGCAAACGCAATCCATTGGCGATGGGCCTTGGCGTGTTGATCTGTCTCCTCCTGGTCATCATGGTGGCGGGCACTTTCTCCTTTGGGGTTCGCGTTTCCGATCTTTATCGCCAATCGGAGGCGCTGGTGACCGATTTCCAGCTTGAGGAAGTCGAGGAATTGTTGAATCAGGGCGAGTCGATGGCTGGGATTGCCTTTCTTGGCACGATATTGGAAAAGGACCCTTCTCACGAGGTGGCAGCCTCTCGATTAGTTTCCGCGCTCATCCATCGTGATCATGGAGTCCCAAAACGGGTGCCGATCGACCATGGCATGCCGTTGCGTGAGGTGCTCATCAGTCCTGACCAACAACACGTCGCCTCCCTCGGGGTGGATGGGCGGGTTCGACTTTGGTCGCTGACGGCGGAAGGGGAGTCGGCTTCCGGTCTCGCTGACGCCGCCCGGCGGGTTCTCGAGATCTGTTTCGATTCCTCGGGCGATCGTTTGATTGGGGGATGCGATACGGGCGAGGTTGTGATCTGGAATGTGGAGACGGGCGGCATTCAGGGGCGTTATAGGATCCATGACGGACCGATCACGGCATTGTCGCCTCACCCCGGCGCCGAGGTGATGGCGAGTGCCTCGGGCGATCGTACGGTTCGACAATGGGATCTCAACGGTGGTCAAGAAGTGGCCGACCCCTTGGTTCATCCCCAGCCAACCTCCTTGGTGGCCTACGGGCGGGGTGGTGAATGGATCCTGACGGGGTCAACCCTCGGGACTGTCTGGGTTTGGAGCGCGCCTAGGGGGAAACTTGTGGGGGGACCCTTTCGGCATTTTGGACCGCTGCGGGGGGCGCAGTTCGATCCCTTGGAGCGGCGTATCGTGACCTATGGGTTGGGGCCCAAGGCCATCGTCTGGGACGTTGAAGAGAATCGTCCGGTCAAACTCAATATCGAACATCGGGCTCCCATCACCGCCGCTCGATTCAACCCTGATGGAAGGACTCTTGTGACGACGGGCGAGGATGGCTTTGCCCGCCTATGGGACTCGGCTTCGGGGAAGTTGCTGCAGGAAGTAGCCACTCGAAAGGCCCGCGTCGAGGACGTGAATTTCGGGCCGCTGGGCCGGCGAATGCTGTTGATCGCCTCAGGAGGTATTTGCCAGCTTTGGGATGGGGATGGTGAGCGGCAGTTGGTTAATGCCTTGAGGCATCCGGATCAAGTCACCTCGGCGGCCATCACGCGGGATGGTCGTGCGGTGGTGACCGGGTGTAAGGATGGCAAGATTCGTTTTTGGAAAGTGGGCGCGTTTCCCCACTGGGAAACTCGGATTCGGCATCAGGGGCCGGTCAACGACGGGCGCTTTACGCCGGACGGCAAGGCGGTGGCAACGGGAGGCCAAGACGGCATGGTAAAGGTTTCCTCGGTCAAGGATGGTTTGAACCGATTCCGCCCGGTATGGCATCGACAGGCGATCGGATTTCTCGCCTTATCGCCTTCGGGAGAGAAGATTCTGGTGGGAGAAAACTCTCCGGGGCGCTTTGCCGTGGCGGGGCTCTGGAGTGGGCTCACTGGTGAAAGGCTGATCGAACCCATACGGCACCGGAGTAATCTTATTTGCGGTGCCTTCAGTCCGGATTCAACCCACTTCGTCTTGGGAACCGAGGGAGGGCGCGTGGCGGTCTGGCCGCTCAACAATCGCTACGAGCCGCTTATGGAGTATCACCATTCGGGGATGGTGCATTCGGTGACATTCGATCCCGGGGGAACTCGAGTGATGAGTGCCGGCAGTGACGGCCAGGTCATCATCGCCTCCCCTGGAAAGGGTCTTGGTATTGACGCCGTGATCGAGCAACCGGGGCGAATCCTTAGAGCCGTCTTTCATCCCAGCAACGGGACCATTCTGACGGCTTCGGCGGAGAATGTGGCGCAGCTTTGGGACCTGGTGGATCGGCAGGGGCAATCCCACGGCCCTCCGATGCGCCACGAAGATGCGGTCAACTGGTGCGAGTTCAGTCCAGATGGGAGCCGACTGTTGACCGCTTCCGCAGACGGGACGGTCGTGGTGAGGGATGTGGAGACGCAGGAGAGGGTGGGGTTGACGATTCGGCATTCGGGACCCGTCCACAGCGCCCATTTCGATCCAGGGGGGCAACGGATTCTCGTGGTGGGAGGGGATCGGATCGTTCGGGTATGGCACGTCGGCAGCGGACATCCCGTGACAGAGCCGCTCTATCATTCCCGGG
>DEAY01000431.1:4804-5034 GCA_002348345.1 Verrucomicrobia bacterium UBA2970 | reverse complement strand
AAAGTCCAGCGCAAGAAGGTTCATCAGTTCCTCGACGCAGGCATTCACCATGCTTCCGTCGAGTACCGGTTTCTTCAACATGCTTGGTTTCCCGCGCAACACGAAGATTGTGTTCGTGCATTGCAGTTTATCCGCAGTAAAGCCGGGGAGTGGGGCATCGACAAAAACCGGATAGCGGCTTACGGCGGTTCTGCCGGTGCCCAACTGGTTGCCTATCTTGCTTGGGGAGA
>DEAY01000431.1:4200-4476 GCA_002348345.1 Verrucomicrobia bacterium UBA2970 | reverse complement strand
GACTTTGCTGACCCCGATAGTGACGATCCGATTGCCAGGGAATCCTCTCGCCTGACCGCGGTGGCTCCCATAGGCGGTCAATCGACCTTGGATATGGATTGGTGGGTTCAGAATATTCCCGGTTACAAAAGGGCGTTTCATGGAAGTGGAAACCCGGGAGATCTTTCCATCATCGAACAGAGGGCCATCCGACACGAGATCTCAATCATTAATCACATCTCATCCGACGATCCGCCAACTTTCATGAGCTATGGCATGAATCCGGACGACCCGATT
>DEAY01000431.1:0-3885 GCA_002348345.1 Verrucomicrobia bacterium UBA2970 | reverse complement strand
GGCATGAATCCGGACGACCCGATTCCCGGTGATCCGAAACGTGCCCGGGGTTGGTCGATTCACCACGTCAAATTTGGCCTTGTCATGGAAGAGGAACTGCGGCGGGAGGGTGTGGAAGTTTATCTCAAGTATCCCCAAGCCCGATTGCCCTTCAATGACGACGTGTCGTTCCTGATACACCACCTGAAAAAGTGATTGGCGGATAAAGCTTATGAGCAAGAAGCCATTTTCCGGATTTCTTTTAGCGATGCTGGCGGTCTCTTCGACTGGTGTTGGGCAAGACCGACAAGCGCCCACGCCTGCAGTTTCCCCGGAAACGCTCGCCCTCTATGCTCCCGGCGAGTTTAAGGGAGTCCAATACCGCTTGATGAAGCCGATCGATTTCGATGAGAACAAGTCCTACCCCTTGATTCTCAGCCTACACGGCGCCGGCGGACGCGGTTCCCAGAACATCAAGACGTTGCGCAACTGGAACGAATGGTTGGCGGATGAAACGCTCCGGCGACAACATCCCTGTTTTGTCCTCGCGCCGCAGTCCCCCGGTTCGTGGTTCGATCCGACGGCCGAGATCGGCGTCCTACCGCCTCCCGACGCTGTAAGACTCGAGGACCTTCCCGAGGGAATGCGCCGCTTTGGTCGGCGCGTTCTCGATCTGGCTGCCGACGTCGCCGACAACCCCAATGACCCGCGGCTCAAGAACGGTGTACTGGGAAAGGTTCTGGAATACATCGACACCGAACTCACCAAGCAATACAAGATCGACACCGACCGCGTTTATTGCCTCGGCCACTCGATGGGCGGGATGGGGACCTTCACTGCGATTTACCAGCATCCCCGTCGTTTCGCCGCCGCAATTCCCTCGGCTGGAATTTTTTATCCTTGGCTTGACGCTGCTCGGATCAAGGATGTTCCTCTCTGGATCTTTCACAGCAATGACGATCGGGTCGTGGACTACGTGGGTTCCCGCCATGGCTTTGAACGTTTGAGGGAGTTGAACGCGAACGCCAAGCTCACGACACTCACCGGCGTCGGCCACAGTCCCCACCTTGCCTTCAATGATACGGGAGACGATTCCGCCAAAGGTTACCTGACGGAATACGCTTCGGAACGTCCCGATAAGACTGATGATGTTTGGGAATGGCTGTTCCGGCAGAAGCGGGCCCGGCGAGTGGGGGGGCGGGAGGTCAACAAGACGTTGGAGGAAATCAATGATCGTTTCAAACATTTGGAGGTGGCACTAATTGAGTGGCCGGATTCATTACGTCCGAATCTTGGCAAACTCAAGAAGTTTGCCTTCATGGGGCGTCCGAAGAGGGGATCGGAAGGGAAATCACCATTGCTGATCTCGTTGCATGGTGGCGGAGGCAGATTGATGAGCCTGGAGCGACAGTTGGCGCGATCAGCCCAAGTCAAAGGGTTGCGGTTGGCCGAACTTGCGGGAGAGGATTTGATTCTGTTGGAACCGAATTCATCGGCCCTCTGGGACCCGGGGGCGCTGGATCCGATGCTGGACTACGTTTTGGATCGTTACCCAGAGATTGATTCGAATCGCGTTTATGTGATGGGGCACAGCATGGGAGGTTGGGGGACCTGGGCCTGGATCAATGAATCACCCCAGCGGTTTGCCGCAGCGGCGCCATGTGGCTTTCGGCCTGCTGAAACGGGGGATCTGAAGCACCTGGTGAACTTGCCGATCTGGGGCATGGCAGGCGGAGCGGACGGGGAACGAACCACGGGAATTGAGAAAATGGTGACGCGGTTGAGGGCGGCGGGAAACGTGAATGTCAACCATACGGAGTTTGCCGGAGCGAATCACAGTGAAGGCAACGCCGCGGTTTTTAGTTCGGTTGAGTTGGTGAGTTGGTTGCTGGGGTTTTCGAAGGAAGCCGGGAAGTAAGGATTCAGAGTTGATCGAAGAAGGGTTTTTTTGATCATACTCTCACTCTTGATTCCCGATCAGAAAAAGGAAGACGAATGAAGGGCAAGATCGCCGTTGAGACCAGGGCGAAGGTTGCGTGCGATTTTCTCGTGCCTCATACGGCCGTCCAGGTCCAAGACCTGAAGAACGAACTGATTGATCAGGCCGACCGGATATTTCCGGGAGGGAATCGACCTCTCGATTCCCATCAATAGAGGGCCCGGAATCGATCATGAGAAGAATGAAACCATGGCAGGTAGTTTTCTCAAATGCATTTTGGCCCTTGGGGCCTTCTGCTGGGTTGACAGGGCGGGCAGGGCAAGGTCGGCTCAAGACCCCTTCGAGGGGCGATGAGCTGGCATCGGGCGGGGTGGGGGGGTGCCTTAGGGGATGCCATGGGGATGCCATCGGGATGCCATCGGGATGATCGGAATTCCGTCTGTCTATTCGGAGGGGCCTAGGGGGCGGGGGAACGCAGGTTTTGCTGCTTGAATTGGTCTTGAAAAACAAAATGAGCGATTGGAGAAATCAAGCTTGGTCCGGAGTCTTTCCGGCGACGCTGTGCCCGTTTCATGACGATGAGTCGATCGACGAGGAAGGTCTCAAGCAGTATATTGACGAAGTCTCGAGTGTGGAGGGGATCAACGGGGTGGTCTGCAATGGTCATACGGGTGAAATCATGTCTCTGCGACCGCATGAGCGTGACCGTGTGACGGCCGTTGTCCGGTCGGCCGTGGACGCCGTGAACGCCCGAGACAACCGGGATGTGAGAACGGTTACGGGGGTCTCCGCGGAAGGATCTCATGAGGCGATCGATCATGCCAAGGCCGCGCGGGACGCGGGAGCCGATGCCATCCTCTTGATGCCACCACATCACTGGTTGCGGTTCGGGCGCAGCTCGGAGACGGCGGTGGGCTTCATTCGCGACGTGGCCGAAGGTGCCGGTGTGCCGATGATCATTCACCAGTATCCCGCCTGGACCAAAGCGGGCTACACGCTGTCCGAGATGCTGGAAATGGTGACGATTCCGGAGGTGATGATGATCAAGATGGGAACGCGCGACATGTCCCGTTGGTTGTTTGACTATCAGCAACTCAAGGCTTCAGCACCCCACGTTTCGATTGTCACCTGTCATGACGAGTTTCTCCTCCCGACCCTGTTGGAGGGGGCGGACGGTGCGCTGATTGGGTTCGCGGGTTTTGTGCCGGAGCTGATGGTGCGGACCGTCCACGCTGCATTGGATGGCGATCTCCCCGGGGCCCGCGAGGCCCGAGAAACCGTTGCCCCGTTGGCGCGGCTCATCTACAACTTCGGCGAACCGGGATGCGGTGCCCATCAACGCATGAAAGTGGCCCGTTGGTTGATGGGAAGCTTCCCCAGTCCCCGATTTCGCCGCCCGGTTCGGCCCCTGTCCGAGGCCGGCATTCAGGGAATACGCGACCAGTTGAGGGCCATCGATTATCCGGTCGTCCGCTGAGTCCCGCCCAAGGTCCGAGACGTTGGTCGTCCGTTTTAGTTTTAGTTTTTGCAGCGATGGAGGGCCTTGGTGATGGGATGCTTACTCCAACTCTAGGGCGGTGACGTCAAGCCTCTCCTGGTCTTTACCGGTCGGATCCGGGAGGATGATAGAGGAAGGGGGAATTCGATTGATGGGCTTCGAAATGGATGGCTTCCCCCTGCTGATTCCAGAGCGATGCGGCTGAGGGTTTCACAGGTGGAATATGATCGGTCGTCCAGATCGCGGCCAAAGCGATCAACCAGGGGGCAGCCGATTCAAGGCCAGGGCCGGAGCCGCGGCTTTGGTAACGCAGGTAGTTGAAGAGCTTTTGGGCACCGAACCGATAGCGTCCATCACCGGTCTTGGCGGCCAGACACCGATCACTTTAACCGTGACTTCAAACCCGAACTCGCGTGTGGGGGGACGGAAATCTGTCGGATCCATCCTGACGACGGCTCGATCGAGCCCC
>DEAY01000432.1 GCA_002348345.1 Verrucomicrobia bacterium UBA2970 | reverse complement strand
ATCCCGCGGATCTCCCGGGCTGATGCTGATCTTGAACCCATCATCACTATTCAGGGTCATCTCGATGAGTCCCGCCGGGAGATCGAGGTAGGTCAGGATTTCCTGGGAGAAGTTATCGGTACCTCCGTCCAAACCGGGGATTCCGGGGACCGGATGCTCTTCTTTAGGCGCATCCTCGCTGGGACCGGTGGCCCCAAAACGACCCGCATTGGAGCCTCCGTCGAACCGGTCAACCGCATCTTGGTTGTAGTTGATGTAGGACTCTTCGTTGTAGTAGCCGTCCTTTTCGAAGCCGAAGTCATCCGCAAGGTTTTCAGCGGCGTCACCCGTGTCGGGGTCGGTGAGCCCGCCGGCCAACTGTTGTTCCGCGGCCGCCACGGTATTGGCCCGACCAAAGGCGACCTGATGGGTTCGCACCCGGAAGCCGTTTTCGCTGGTATTTCCATCCACCTTCCACGCGGAAGGAATGGAGATGTAGTCACGAGTGGTCCAAGACCACTCTTGGCTGGTTTCCTTGCCTGCGCTGTCCTTGAACGTTACTTTTGCTGAGTGAGGCGAATTGGGCGCGAAGAAGGCATCGGGCATGAACGATGCAGACACCACTTGTCCGTTCTTCTCGATCGTTGGGGTGACGGTTTGACCATCCAACGCCAGAGTGAGCGAGCCGTCTGCCAAGGTGGTTGTGCCTTCCAGTAAGGTCACCGAGATTCCCTTGTTGAAATTGCCTTTGGGGCTGTCCGGAGACGGGTCGACCCGGGTCAGCTTGAGTGGCTCTGGGTCCACATTTGCCAAGGGAGATTCCCCGGGACCCTCGCCCTCGACCGGGTCCATTGAGGAGAGTTGGAACACCAGCGCGTCCAAGGCGCAGCCATCCTCACGAGGACTGAAGCGGATGGTGTAGGTGCCCGCTTGGCTGATGGTCCAAACGGCAGGTTCGTTATCTCCGCCGGCGCTGTTTGAGTTGGGGGCGCCTTCACCCGACCACCCGGCTCCTTCGCCGATGCCATCAAAATCCGCTCCGCCCTGTTGAGCGAAACGATACCATGGTTCGGCAGATCCGCCCTCGAGAGCCCCTCCGGGTTCGTCGAGGAGCTCAACGACCTGGACATACATCGAGTCGCTGTTACCACTCCAACCCAGCCATCTGGCGTAGAGCTGGTACTCACCCGTCTGGGTAATCTCGACTTTGTAGTCGACATAAGGCGCGACGCCAACCCGATCAGGCGAGTTCTTGTTTTCATTGGCATCAGGTAACACCTGTAAGTATCCCGTGCCCCGAAAGTTCTCAAGTTCCGGCTCTCCGTCTGCTTCAGTGGGAATCAGTGTCCACAGCTTTTCGTCATCTTCGTTTTGAAGCCGGTCTGAGTAGTTCTCCGCCTCGATGGTGACTTGCCCTCCAATCTCTTTGTAGATCTTTTCTTGGGCACTTCCGGTCGTCGCCAAGCCGATGAGCAGGGGAACGACAAGTAAGTATCGATATCGTTTCATACTATCTGTCTGGTTTACGGTTGATTAGGGTTACAACTATGTAAGGGCACGAGGCAGAAGATGAAGGACGCAATCGCCCAGGGAGAGGGTTTGCTTTGCCAGAAATGTTGTCCGGCGCTCTAGCCCTGGATGTACACGAAGCTCGTCAATTACCTTGAGCTCTTAACTGGGATTGTTATGATTAGGAGGGATCAGTAATGAATTTGCAAGTAAAAAAACTGTGCCACGAAATCGCAAGTATTTAACTTTTAACTCGAGGGGTGGGGAATGTCGTTCCGCTCGCTCTTTGTTTTCGACATGAGTGAATCATCCTCTCACGGGCTACTTCTCGGTGGAAACCTTGGTAAGCGTGGTTTCAGGTCCCGTTGAAGCCGATTATATCGAAATGGACGTTCGCTTGGCGTGGTTGGCAATCCGACACTTGTCAGGTTGTTCGTTGTCGGGATGAAGCGGAGGGATTCCGGAAGCGAGGTTTTCAGGGATCTGATCGAATCTCGTCTCGATCGAGGATGATATAGCGGACATTCCGTGGAGCACGGATTGACCCAAGGTCCTCGTCGGTCACGGGGAGAATTTTCATCCTGCCGCCATCCGCTGGAGAGGGGGTCTCGTCCGTTCTCAAGTCGGTGGGATCGCCATCGGCGACCGGGTGGTGGTTGTGACGGCGACCCGCGATTCAAGAGGCTCTGAGTGATCACATGCCTCCTTTGGGGCGAGAACACCTTCGGTCATGGGGCGAATGACCAGGGATCTCGGATGGGTGCTGGGAGAACTCAATGCCCCAGTCCACCTTTGTTGAAGGTTTTTGAGATCGTTCTCATGCAGCCCCGGGTGGCCGTGCTAAGACTTAGTATTGGCAAGGAAAGCGAGGAGGTCGGCCGCTTGTTGGGCGGTCAGATCACTCAAGACACCGCTTGGCATGGGAGACAGAGCATTCTTGGTTCGGCTCAGGATGTCCTCGGTGCGAAACGAGTATTCGTCGAGTTCGGCGGTTCGAATGATCAATTCCTCTTGGGTGCGCCGAACGATCTGGCCGTTGACCCTGACGCCGTCACTGGTTTCCACCGTGTAGGTTGCAAAGGAATCTTCGACCACCAGAGAAGGCTCGAGGATGTGACGGAGAAGCTCTGATTTTTGCGGGTACTTTTGCCGGATCGCCTGGAGCGTTGTTCCGATCGATTGGACGGGATCCTCCGGATGGTGGCAGTTCTTGCAAAGCGCGCTTCCCCCGAAGAAAATGGCTCGACCCCGGACGGCATCGCCGTTGAGTTTCAGAATGCGGTTGGGGTCGATGTTGGAGCCGAGACGAACCCGGCGGGCGGATTCGGGCAGGAAGGTCTCGAAGAGCCCCTGGATGTTCGTCTCCGGCGATGCCATGCCCACCGCCGCGGCGGTCGCACGATCCTGGGCAGGAAGTGCCCCTCGGTGAAGGAGGGATGTCAAAGCCAGTGCCCCCTCGGTGGATTGCGTCAGGGTTTGGAAGGCCTGCTGCCTATCGTTTTGACTGGCGGTGTCGGGGGCCTTCAACTGCGCGATAGCGCGGGCCTCGAGGGAGGTCCGGGTCAGGGGCGCCGAGGTTTGTTGGATCGCGTCCTCGTCGCGGGGGGGGAGGGATCGAATCCAGTCGGCGATGAGAGCAACGCCATCGCTGTCGACGGATTGGGTTCCGATGTAAGGCATTCGAGAATAACCCAGTTTTGACATGCGATACAGGACGACCGAGCGGAAGGGATCCCCATTGGCAATCACTTTTGCGTTTCGGATTCCAAAGGTTCCGACGCCGGTCCCCTTGTTGGTGTTCAATGCCTCAAAGGAAAGGTCTCTTCGGAGGAAGAAGGAAGCGATCACGCTGCCGCCGGGCCGATGGCACATGGCGCAGTTGGCATGAAGATAGGATCTGGCTCGATCGTTCAGTGACTTGGTTTTGTCCTGTGGGTCGACGAGTCGGTGTCGTGCGGCGACTTCTGTTGTGGGGTGAATCACGCCGCGTCGGGAGAGGGATTCAAGTTGGGACTGGAGTTGGTTGGGTGAAAAACCCAGCACGTAGCCGGCGTCCGCATTGTGACAGAGCCGACACTCATTCTGAGCCCCGACATGCCAGGATTCCATCAGCCTTTGATCGGCGGGGGAAGCGGTGGGGAGGTCCCGGTCGACTCCGGTGGGTTGAGTCAAGGAAGCGTCCGTCCCGTCCTCGTTCCATAGGTAGCTGTAGGGCGTCCACGTGTCGTTTTCGAGATGTAGCAATTGGGTTTCGAGACGAATGGGGTTGCTAGAATGGGCTGAGGACAGTTCGATTTGCTTGACCAGAACCGTCCCCTCCGGGAATTCGGAGGGTTCCTCGAGGGAGAGCTTGGCTTGGCCTTGCCCGGGAATTGCAATCCAGCGTTTTCCTTTTGCTCCATCCATCCAGCGGGGAACGGTGACCTGGTAGGGAACCACGCCGGGCATCGGTTCGAGGGTTTCGAGTGAACGAAAGATTCCCGTTTTACTGAGCTGATTTGGGAAGGTGTCATGAGCGGATCGGCCGGATGAATCCGAGACAACCATCTCGTAGATTTGCTGCGTGGTGTCATAGTCGATGAGGTAAACTTCCCCTTCCTCCCCCTGGGTCAGTGAGACGATGCGAAGATCGGTGTCGCACAGCGTTTGAAAGGCGGCGCTCTTGTCTTCGTTTTCCGTGACCGCCCAGATGGTCCCTGTGATATAGTCTCCGTAGATGAACCATCCATTGAGGTCGGGATAGCGTTCCCCTCGGTAGACCGGGCCCCCGATGACAGAGTTGGCTTCGGTATGGGGGTGATCCTTGAACGGAGGCACGATGGGGGTCGGTCCCAGGGGGACGTCGGTACGGAGCGGGTCGCGTCCTTCCATGACCGGCCAACCGCCGTTCCCACCCGGGACGATTTTGTGAACGATTTCCCAGGTCTCCCATCCGTTGTCGGCGGCGTAGACCGCATCGCTTTCCCGATCGACGCCGATTTTCCAGGGATTTCTGAAGCCGTAGGCCCACAGCTCGGCGCGGGCATCGGGCCTGCCAACGAAGGGATTGTCCGGAGGAATCCGGTAGGGTTGATCGGCCGAGGAGCCGCGAACGTCCAAGCGCAGGATGGCACCGAGAAGATCATCGACGGTCTGGCCGGTGGTCAGGGCATCGGGGGGATTGGGTCCGGACCCGTCTCCAGTGGAAATGAAGAGATGCCCCTGGTGTCCGAATTCAAGACAGCCTCCGTTGTGACCGCCATTGGGCCAGGTGATGATGACGGTCTCCGTCTTGGGGTTGATCTTTGGCGGCGTGCCGGTGGAGACTTCGAAGCGGGAAACGCGACTGTGACCGCCATTTCCAGGATGAACGAAACTGACAAAGATGTGCCGGTTTCGATGGAAATCGGGATCAAATTCCGTGTCGAATGCGGTCGCCGAGCCGCCTGTCACCGTCACCAGATCAAGGAAGAGATCTTTCTGGGGGGCCGCCGCCTTTTTGTCGATGCTGTAAATCTTTCCCCCAATCTCGGTAATGACCAACCGGCTGGAGCCCGGCATCGCCTCGATGCTGGTGGGACTCTGAAAGGGGATCTCGGGAAACACCGGACGAACGTCGAAGGCGGGCGGGGGATAGGGGGAGCCCTTGACCCGGGAGTCCGTCCATGGCGGACGCTGGTCGGCGGCCTTGCATGGAATCGATTGAGCGGCGGCGAGAATCAGGAAGATCAGGCAGGGGAGGGGGTGTCTCATCGTTGGATCATTGGTTGTCGGGTGAATATACGGAAAGGAGTCTAGACGTTACTGGAGGAAGGAGCAACCACTTGGCTAAGGGCCGTTTCCGGGAATCGGAGTTCAGGCCAATCCAAACCGTTGAGGCCTCGGGCCTTGGAGGTTGAGCCTTCACTTCGAATGCTCCGCTTGAAACCCCGTGGGTTTCACCGACGCGAGCCTCTGCGTTACTGCCGTTGCTCTGCAAAACGGATTGACCCGTTGGGTAGAACGGTTTGATCAAAGAGAGCGCCGGTGAAATCGGCGGCACCGACCCGGGCTCCCTCCAGGTTGGCGAATCGGAGATCGGCGCCTCGAAGGATTGCCTCTCGCAAATCGGCGCGCTCCAGGTTGGCCCCCCTGAGATTGGTTTCCATGAGTAAAGCCCCCCTCAAGTTGGTCCGCCGTAGATCGAATTCCTCCATATGGCCGCGACTCAGATTGGCATTTCGCAGGTCCTGCCTCCCCAGGTCCTGCGGAGGGAGAGCTTCGTTCACGATCCTCCAAATCAAGCGGAGGGTCGAGGGCAGTTGGGTGCTGTCATCAATCAGGGTCGCCCGGACGTCGAGGTGATCGAAGCGAATGTTGCTCAAGTTCGCGCCTCTGAGATCGGCCTGTTTGAGGTCGGTTCCCGACAATCTTGCCAGGGTGAGGTTGGTGTGACGCAAATCCGCCCCGGTGAGGACGCAACTCGTGAGATCAGCCTGACTGAGATCGGTGTGCGAGCGTCCTTCGTTTAGGATTTGCCACACGAGGAGCGATTTGGGAGGAATCCGATTCAAGGCATCGAGTTTGGACCCATGAAAACGGGCGAATCGAAGATCGGTATCCAGCAGGATGGCGCCTCGTAGGTCGGCGTGGGTGAAGTTGCAACCGAAGAGGCCTGATCGTGTGAAGTCGGCGAACCGTAGGTCTGCTCCGTTAAAGTCGCTACCCGTGAACTGGGCGTCGCGCGCGGTGATGCCCATGAGGTTGGCATGCCTGAAGTTGGAGTTCACGAGAATGGATGCCGAAAGATTGGCGCCGAGCAGGTCGGCCTCAAGGAAACGGACTCGATTGCCGTTGCTCGCAAAGAATTGGGTGCCTTTGAGGTTGGCTCGAGTGAAGTCCGCTTGGTGTAGTTGACTGAACGAGAACTCGGTTCCTTGAAAATCGAGTCGGGAGAATTGTCCCTCTCCGAGATCTTCTCGCCGGAGCGAAACGAGGGGGGCACGGAGACGGCGTCGGAGCCGGTAGAATCGATGCCCCGATCCGGTTCTCCCAAGGTGGCTCCCCGTGGTCGTCTGTCGTGGGTTCTCTGTGATCATGGCCTTGCCCAGTGCGTTCCAGGACACCAGGTCCGGTGACCATTCAAGGAGATGTTCCATGGGAATCTCGACCCCGGCGAAAGGCGCCAGGGGATCGATTCTGAAGTCCAGCCGGAGGAGGGCGGGACCAAGGGGATGCAACTGGAGGGCATCGCCTTTCGCGGATTGGGGCGACCGCATCCCCAGACCAAGCGCAAGGACCAGGCCGAGGCCAGCACTCATTCGAATCCGAATGATTCCCTTCCTGGGGCGATCGGGACAGACAGTCTTCATTCTGCGATCAACTCGATGCGGTAAAATCGGGACTGATGGGTGGCCTCCAGGTCGGTCACTTCCCAGATCGTCTGGTCGGCGAGGAAGGGAGCCGTCAGCGCGACCCAGGAAACGGCCCCGAGATGTTCCGCGAAACGGACCTGATAATAGCGTCCCGGCCTTACCCGCCACTGTGTCTTGACCCGGTCTTCTTCGACGGTCAGCGAGATCAGGGAGGCTGAGGGTTGCCCTTCGATGACGAAGACCGGGTATCGGGCGAGGGCTCGAACCGGAGGGTGACGATGGTCCCGGGCTTCGACTTCAAACACCCAAGGCTCGTCTCGAGCGTGGCTTGGGGCGGTCCACTCAATCCGATGGGTTTCCGTCATCGTCGCGTCCCGAGGTGAGGCACCGATGAGCCGCAGGGTCAGGGGATCGGGAGGATCGTTGCCGTCGCGAGCCTTGACCTCGATTTCGATTCGCTCGCCCGGGGCCACCACGAGGGGGCGGTTGGGCTGAAACTGGGGCGGTAGATTCTCGGGGGTGGATGAGGGGGAGTAGGGGTTGAATCCGGATCGCATTTCGATGCGATTGGGAATCCTGTCTGCATCCCAATCCAGCGCGAGCCTCGTTCCTGTTCCAGGAGGTACGAACATGAAGAGGATCATTGGCTTGCCCCCCATGCCGTCGATCAGTTCATCGAATGTCTGCGCGGGTTCAGGTCCGTCGGAGACGAAAACTCCGATGCCCGGATCGTAAAGCCAACCGATTCGCTCTTGCTCCCTGTGCTCAAAGGCGACGAGGTCGACCGGATCGTCGTCACTCTG
>DEAY01000435.1:3747-5438 GCA_002348345.1 Verrucomicrobia bacterium UBA2970 | reverse complement strand
TCGATCTCTCAGAGTTGGCACCAATGCCAAATCTCGAGCGCCTGTTTGTGAGGGGGTCGCCTCAGAGGTCGTTCATCCTTCCGCCCGGTTACACTCATCTGAGAACGCTTGTGGTTTCTGGGGGCATTGCTTCGATTCAACTTCCCTCCGATTTGTCCCGGTTGAGGACGTTGAGGTTGGGGAATACGCGATTGACGGACTTAGTGCTCCTCCAGGGGTTACACTCACTGGAGTCCTTGGCGGTCAACGCCACATTGTTGCATCACCTTCAGTTATCGCCGGATGCCCGAAAGCTCCGATCCTTGAATCTGACCGCGAACCATCGCCTTGAAGTGTTTGAAGTACCGCAGGGGGTTGGGGCCGATGCCCAGGGAGTGTATGAGATCGCCTTGCTCGAGACGCAGCTCAAGAGACTCGACTTGCCCGCTTATTGGCCTCGACCTCGGCTTTATCGATCAGCCTTGATCGATTTCACTCTAAAGGTCAACCCAGACGGAGGCGTGGAATTTGAGTGCTTCGGAGGCGGTGGCAGAATTCGGCTCGAACGATCGTTTGATCTCAAGCAATGGACTTTGGTCAGGACGTTTGAAAGCCGGGCAGAACCTTATTGGCATCGAATCCATGACATGCCTGGGTCCAACGCATCCCGGATCTATTATCGCGTGCAGCATATCGATCGTTGAAGGTTATCTCGACGGCGGGGTTGGACGCAATCTAATGGGGATTGTGAATACATGGCTAGCGGAGTTAGTTGGACCCCATTTGAGCCAAGGTAAAAAAAGTGGGGGCATGCAAGAACCGCCTCGAACCGGAAGATCCTGCCTCGGTTTTGTATCAGGGAACGACTCCCTTTCGGGAGAGAGTCTGAACCAGCGCCAGCGGCGGCAACCGAAGCGGTCCCTTGAAGAGTTGCCGCCACTCGCGCTGTGGGACCAACGGGCAGCGAGGGGACATGTCAAGTCATCGGTTTCGATACCCCGGCCCGTTAATGGGTAGAGTTCGTTTGCCCGCAATCGGCGTAATCCTTGACTCCCTGTAGTGCCGTATTTAGTTTGTGCGAATGTTGCAGCCGTCTGAAGGGTGTGGTCCGAACTAAGGCATCGGGGAACGGAAAGGAAGGCGCGCGCGCGAGTGTCTCGGTGGTTCGATGTGATTCCTCTTCGTGATCAATGGGTCAAAAACCCAACATGTGTTTCACCGCTGGGGAAGAATGATTCCGTTGGTCTCTCTTGGCAGAGGATGCCTTGGGAGGGAGACCGCAATGGGGGATGAGTCAGGGATAGAGAATTGGAAATGGATAGAGTGGAACGAAAGCAAATGGTTCTGGTGGTGGATGACGAGGCTGCTCTTCGAAGGTTGCAGCGGAAGAACCTAGAACGTGCTGATTTCGAAGTGCTTGAAGCTTGTGATGGCGATGAAGCACTGCGAGTGCTTGAGGACGAAGTGGTGGATATCGTTCTGATCGATTTAGTCATGCCGAACAAGGAGGGCCTTGAAACCCTCTCAGAGATCGGGAAGCGATGGCCTAAACTTCCCGTGGTGACTATGAGTGGGGGCGGTAGAGGTGGAGCGGGTTCTCTCCCGGACCATTGGGGCTCGAGGGGCCCTTGCCAAGCCGTTTTCCGTGACGAACTCATTTGTGAAATTAACCGATGCCTGACTCCTACCGACGAGAGTGACTAGGGGCCTGT
>DEAY01000435.1:3506-3649 GCA_002348345.1 Verrucomicrobia bacterium UBA2970 | reverse complement strand
AAGCTACCGGACCCGCCGATTTGATGTCTTGAATGGAGCGAGCGGGGTGTGGTGGTGACGCCTGTCACGCCCGCTCACCCGTTTTGGGCCAACCGTATGGGTTGCGATCAGTTCCGAAGCGGCTGAAAAGATGGCTTCTTGCT
>DEAY01000435.1:0-3426 GCA_002348345.1 Verrucomicrobia bacterium UBA2970 | reverse complement strand
CGACGAGAGTGACTAGGGGCCTGTTGAAGAGGGGCGCCACTGTCATATTGATACGAGTTTTTCTAGTTCGTCCCGGCTTAGGTCTGCCGGGTCATGACCACGACACCTCGAAAGCTACCGGACTCGCCGATTTGATGCCTTGAATGGAGCGAGCGGGATGTGGTGGTGACGCCTGTTACGCCCGCTCACTCGTTTTGGGCCAACCGTATGGGCTGTGATCAGTTCCGAAACGGCTGAAAAGATGGCTTCTTGCTGGGGTCGGAATTTCCGATTAGGATTTTATTCATGCCGAAGTTTCAACCCGCATCGCTTTTATGGCTTCGCTTCCTGATTGCTTTTTTGTCGATCGTGGGAAGGGGCGCCGCTTCGGATGTCGATTCTCGCTACAAGGGGGCTCTCGAAACATTTTACCTGTATTGGGAGACATTGAATCAGAACAAGATATCCGAGGAAGTCATGGGCGGGTTATTCAGTAAACAGTTTTGCTTTGTTGGTAATCCAACCGTCTCTTTTTCGACGATCAAAGAAACAACAGCCTTCTACAAATCTGTTCGAAATGAGATTTATCCTGCTATCAGTAGCCCGTTTGAATTTCAAAGCCTCAAGATATACAAACTGGCCTATCAGCCGGTTGCAAAGGACTCTGTATTGCTCGCTCTGATTGATGTGTTTCATACATCACCCAACCAAACGCCCAGAAAGGTGATGTGCTTTGCATACAATCTCGTATTGGACAAAGAGCAGGGGAAGTGGCTTCTGAACAGTTTGATCAATTTTAGCGTCGGTTCGTTTCCGTCGAACTGGATCCCCATTGAGGTTGAGGATCGTTGGGCGTATCGGGACGGTCCTCCTGTTGAAGAATTGCAATCAATTCTGGCTGCAGACGTTACTCCATAACATTCCCAAGAAGTTGTCAGGATTCGTTCCGACGTGCTAAGAGTCATCTCCCGCATCCGATTCTCCTGGGTGATGGAATTGCCGGCCCTTCATTTTTTGGCCCGAGTTGAGTGAAAAGATTGTGGGTTTTATGTAGCAGAGCGTGACATTACCGATGTCCTTTTTCGGCGGTCACGTGAAGTTGGCGACGGGATAATAAAGACCACAACAGGAGGATCTAGTGTCCGCCTGGATTGGGTCCCAATGTGGAATTTCGATTGCCTCCCTGGGGGGGGGCGGTAAGATTCGGGAAAGAATGTCCCTCTCATGACCCGATACCGAGCCTTTACACTGATTGAACTGTTGGTGGTCATCGCGATCATCGCCATCTTGGCGGGTATGTTGCTTCCAGCGCTGACGAAGGCGAAGGATAAGGCCCAGGCCACGATCGATTTCAACAACACCCGCCAAACCATGATCGCGGCTCATATGTATGCCAACGATGATGAGGACCATTTGCCGCATCCCACCTGGGGCGGTAACGGGACTGGCCTAGATGGGTGGGCTTATGGCACCGCGTTAATGTCGAGGCATGCCGGTCCCGTTTCTGAGGCCCGGATTCGCGATCAGGAACGGAATCAGATTGAAGCGTTTAAGACGGGACAATTGGCACCCTACCTTGGTTTTGCGGTCAAGACGATGATGTGCCCCAAGGATGTCGTGGAATCGAGAGGCTCGAAGCGAAAGCTCTACCTGCAACGTCCAATCAAGATTATCAGCTATGATTGGAATGGTCAGATTGGCGGGTATATTACCGCGTACGCAGGTCGCGGGGCGGCACTTCCGAATGGTTCGACGTTCAAGCTGAGCGCCCTTCCCCCGACGGGCATCCTTCAGTGGGAGAAGGATGAGTTGATCCCGTTTTACTTTAACGATGCCGGGAATCATCCGGGGGAGGGCATCTCGCAACGGCATGGAGGGGGGAATGCGGTGAAGACTCGGGTGGATGTCAAAGGCGGCGCTTCGGTTGGCTTGCTGGATGGGGGCGCGCGGCGAATCACCTATCGGGAGTATTATGAGATGTCGGGACCTCCCGGGGGAGGGCTTCCTCCGGGGAGCGATATCAAACGAACCGTGCCGGCTCCGAACGATTTGTATTATGATCCAAGAGACCCTTATGGTGGCGTCCATACCGTCTTGGACATCGATCGGCGCTAGGGTGAATGCGCTGAGGGGGCAGTTGGATGGGATTTCTCATTGGCTGTTCCTCGGACATCGGATTCGACAGATTGTGGTTCCTGCTCCTCCTTGTGGGGGGGCTGTCCGAGTTGCCTCTGATTCGGGGTGGGCAGGCGGACGGAAGGTAGTGGAGGATCCTGATCGGCGGACGCTCAATGTGGTCAATGCGAGAGCCGGGTCTCACGATCACCCTATCATTGGGCGATCATTCATTTTAGGGCGTCGGGTAACTCGATGTTCACTCGAAGGGAGCCCATCCTAAAGCCAATTGAGGGCTGATCGACTGATGGTTATTGCGAACAAGGTTTTCAAGAAAAAAAGGACCGGGTTCCTCTTGGTGGCGTTGTTGTTTCCTGGGCTGGTCCAGGCCCAGGCGGAGGGGTTGTCATTTAACCGCGACATTCGGCCAATTCTGTCTGACAATTGTTTTTATTGTCATGGGCAGGACGGGAACAAGCGGAAGGCTGATCTCCGATTGGACCTGCGAGAAACTGCGGTCAACGCGGGGGCGATTGTCCCCGGAAATCTTCTACAGAGTGAATTGATTCGCCGGATTGAATCGAAGGATCCGGACGAGCGAATGCCGCCTCCGGACTCGAACCGGGTTCTCGGCGACGATGACAAGAAGACACTCCGTCGGTGGGTTGAATCGGGGGCTTCCTACGAGACCCATTGGGCCTTTGATCCTCCGGCCCGCTCCCCCGAGCCTATGGTGAACGATGCGAGTTGGCCTCGGAATCCGATCGACTTTTTTGTCCTGGCCAAACTGGAATCCCTGGGGGCGGAGCCGTCTCCAGAGGCGACGCGAGAAACGCTCATCAAACGGTTGTCCATTGACCTGACTGGTTTGCCACCGACTCCGGAAGAGGTGTTATCTTTCGTTTCCAATGAAGATCCGGCCGCCTACGAGCAATTGGTCGACCGCCTGATCAACAGTCGGCACTATGGTGAGAGAATGGCCCTTCCCTGGCTGGATGCCGCCCGCTATGCCGACAGCAATGGATTTCAACAGGATGGCGACACCTGGCAGTGGATTTGGCGGGATTGGGTGGTGGAGGCGTTGAACGATGATTTGCCCTTTGATCAATTCACCGTATGGCAACTGGCAGGGGATCTTCTGCCGAGCCCGACACTCAGTCAAAAGATTGCCAGTGGCTTTAATCGTAATCACCTGCTCAACGGAGAAGGAGGAGCTATTCCCGAGGAGCAACGATTCGTGATCCTTTTTGATCGAATGGACACCACAGCGACCACCTGGTTGGGACTCACGATGGCCTGCGCTCAATGCCATGACCACAAGTATGATCCGAT
>DEAY01000092.1 GCA_002348345.1 Verrucomicrobia bacterium UBA2970 | reverse complement strand
TTGATTTCGATCAAACCCAGAAGGCCGTCAAGGTTGATGAGTCCGGGGTAAATGGATTGGCCACTGACATCGATGCGACGGGTCTCCGGAGACAGCGGCATGTTCTTTCCCACCGAGACAATCCGCCCTTCCTTCATGACAAGAACGCCGTCCTCAATCGCGGGAGAGCTCAACGGGTAGATGGTCGCACCGATCAACGCCACTTCCTGGGAAAGCTGCTCTCCCGGGATGTGAGAATTTGCCGTCAAACCAGCACACCATCCCCATCCTCATCGTTCGGCGATCTGACGATCCGCACTTCATCAAACTCGCATTCATGATTGCCGGCCTCAGAACCGACCATCAGATTACTAGAAACCCATGACATTGAACACCATCAACCTGAACAAAGCGAACGCTCATCGATCAATTGGATTGATTTTTTTCACCCTGGTTTCCAGACTCCATTTCAGCAAATGGTCGATCTCTACCGCATCGAAGCCGGCCCCGAGCTCGATCGGATCATCCACGAGCGGGTGTTTCACCAAATCCCGGAAGACTCCTGCCCGGGGTACTCGACCAGCCGTGAACTCGCACAGAGGGTCCTGCGGCACCTGATTGATCGGTTCGACTCAAGCGTGGTCACGGGAAGAACCAGAAGTAACCGAGCAAAACGTTACTTCGCCCGATACGGTTCTGACCCCAGCACCTCCACCGAAGTTCTGGCTGAGACCTTCGCACTGGCCGTCTGTCGACTCGCAGCGATTCGCCTTCGACCCCGCCGCAGCTCAGATCGTGATCACCAACCTTGAATTAGGCAATCAGCCGGGATCTGAAAGCCATCTGGCTAACCGTCGCCGGGAGCTTTTCTATTTTAATTGTGGCAAACTATCTGCTACTCCTAATTCTGAGTTTGATTCGGGATGAAAAAGTTCGGTTTCCTTATTATTGCTTTATTTGCCCTGGGGTCACTTGATCCCTCGGGGCCGGGCATTGGGATCGACAAGATCTGGGCGCAACAGAATCCACCCAGCCCTGGCGACCCCGAAGCGAAACCTAATCCACCCCAAATCACGAGTCAGACAGGAGACGCCATCGTTCCTCCTGAAGCAATCGTCACGTTTGAGGTCGTGGCCGCTGGTGAAGGACAACTCACCTACCAATGGTTCTTCAACGGATCGATCATTCGCGGCGCCAATCAGTCAGCGCTCACGATTCGGCGGGCTCAGCCAAAGCATGTCGGCAGCTATTACGCCATCGTCTCCAACCAAGGTGGCAGGGTCCGTTCTCGCATCATGAATCTCGTGATTCGTCGTGAACGGACCACGGGCATCGGGTTCCCATGGGCAACCTTGTTTGAAGGCCAGCAACCGGGCCTCCACCGCCCCGAGGACGTGGTGACTGACGGGTCGGGGAACGCTTACGTGGTCGGGGAAGCGCCTAGCGCTGAAGGCCATGCCGACATGGCCATCCTCAAGTTTGACCGGAACGGCAACCAATTGTGGGCCCTCCTGCTGAATCCCTCGCAAGGTCGGGATGATCGAGCCCAACGAATCGTCCTTCACCCCAACGGAAATCTAATCGTGATTGGAACCGCGGCCGTATCAGACGCGCCTCCCAGCGCGGCTAATCCTCCTTCGCGCCTCATCGCTCTCAGTATCAGCCCCGAACAAGAAATCGTATGGCGGCGGGAGTTGGGAGGCGAATCCATCCGGGCGGCGGAGGCAATTGATCTTGCGCTCGCACCAAACGGAGACATTCTCGTCGCCGGAACCGCCCTCGGCCCTCGCAATCGCGACATCGCAATCTTTCGACTCAACGCCAACGGACGCCCCCTGTGGGCCGAAACGTATGACAACGGAGGACACGATACCGCGGCCGCCATCACGAGCGATCGCCGAGGCAACTCCTTGGTGGTCGGCACCTCCCACCAAAACGGAGACGACATCATCGCCCTCTACTACGGTCCCCGCGGAAATCAAATCTGGAACCAGCGATTCACCAGTGAGGACAACCGACACGACCAGGGCGTCGACGCTCTTTTCGATCGCCGGGATCGACCCGTCATTGTGGGAGCCCTCAGGCATCCCTCAAGCGGTCTTGATTTCTTCATTGCCGGTTATACACCGCAAGGCAACGAGCGGTTCCGCGTCCAAGAAAGCTCGCGCGGAAACGTCGATGACATCCCCGTTGGGGCGAGCATCGATTCCGCCAACGCCGTTCTGATTGCTGGAAACGCCCGCGGCAATCGCATTGGATCCGAGGCGGTCGCGCTCAAGGTCAGCCCACAAGGGAGCGTGCTCTGGTCACAATTGATTCCCGCCAGCCTTCATCCGGGGCGACAGGTCACCGCGGTCATCGGAACACCCGACGACGGCATCATTATCGCCGGGGGCAATACCACCGAGTCCTTTGGGGTCGACCTGTTCAACATCAAGCTCTCATCAAGCGGGGACACCTTGTGGAATGCCTCTCCTCGCTTCAATCAACAAGGTCGCGTCTTCGACATCCCGACCGCTGGAGTGCTGGACCCTCGTGGCGACCTGATCCTCGTCGGAGTAACCAACCGCGGCCCCGGCAACAACGGCACGGACATCGCAGCACAAACGCAAATGGTGATTCTCAAACAACAAATCACGCCCCCCAGTCAAAACAACTTGCCGGCGGTCCGAATCTTACAGCCCACCCAGGGACAAACCTTTGAATTCGAGGATGAAGTCAACATCATTGTCACGGCATCCGATCAAGAAGGCCCGATTGAGCTGATTGAAATCCTGGTCGGCAATAAGGTCATCGCCTCCTCAAACACCGTGCCCCTCGCCACCACCTGGGTGGTGGATAGAATCGCACCACTCCTCATTACTGCCAGAGTCACCGATAGCGACGGGGCTGTCGTGAGCTCACGAGCTCCCTTCGAAACTGTGGTCACGGATATCAGTCCCGTCATTGTTTCGTTTCCCGAAAGTCAAACGGTGACCCCGGGCACTCGCGTTGCCCTGAGTCCTGAAGTCACAGGACGAGAACCGATGCGTTTTCAGTGGCTGCGAAACGGCCAACGGATCCCAAGAGCCACCGAACTCTCCCTCGTGATTGAAGAATTCAACAATCGACATGCGGGGCACTACCAACTGCTGGTGGAAAACAAGGCGGGCCGGGCCAAGAGCCCCGCGATTACCCTTGATTTGGACGTCCCTCGCGTCATCCCTCGTGACAATTTTGCCGATCGTCAGCTCCTCGCCGGGGAATCGGGGCAGGTCCGTTTCTCTAACCAAGGAGCCACCCGTGAGCCGGGAGAACCGGGTCACGCCGGAAAACGGAGTGGTAGATCGGTCTGGTTTGCCTTTGTGGCGCCCGCTCCGGGCTTGGCCACATTGGAGACCACCGGGGCCAATTTCGACACCTTGCTAGCCGTCTATACCGGCGATTCGCTCGGCAATCTGGACACCATCGCCAGTGACGAGGACGGAGCCGGATTCCTCACGAGTTCGCTGACCTTCAAGGCAGAGTCGGATCAGGAATACATTGTGGTCGTTGACGGATTCAATCAGAGCGAGGGCACGGCTATCCTGACATGGTCGCTGGATCGGACAATCACCGTCGCGATTCCACGTTTTGTCGTCGAACCGGTGGAGACGGTGGCACGATGGGACAGCTCGGTCACGTTTACCGCGAGCACTCCCGCCCCCCGGCCCGATGGGATCGATTTGCAATGGTATTTGAACGGAGCCCCCATCGAAGGAGCAACGGGCCCTCAACTTCGCGTCGATAACATCCGTGCCCGAAACGTCGGTCGCTATTGGGTAGTGGCCACCCTGGGAAATCGTGAGGCACGGAGTCGAGAGGCAACCCTCGCGTTAGCCGCTCGCCGGGCCGTGAACGCCGAAAAAATTACCGAGGTGAAGACCGAGCGGAAGTTCGCCGACATCTTTTTGGCGTTTGCCCAACCCAATGCTCAGGCCGTTCGCACCCGTCGGCGCCCCATTCCGCTCGCCGCCGCCCTCGCCACGGGATTTTCAGGCGCTCAAATCTTTAATACCTTCGGTGCCGTCAAGGAGCTTGGAGAGCCCGATCACTGCGACGTTCCGGGTGGTGCCTCGCAATGGTTCGCCTACCAAGCCCCCATCGACGGCACGGTCGGAATGTCCACCGATGGAAGTGATTTCGACACGGTTCTCGCCGTCTACAAGGCCGACAGCGCCGATTTCACTAGTCTCACGGAAGTGGCCTGTGACAACGACAGTGGCATCGACGGGTCGGATAGTGTCGTCAGTTTTGAAGCAAGTGCCGACACGATCTACTACGTCGTGGTTGATGGCGTGGATGGAGCGACCGGCACCGTTCAAATCGCTTATGCCATGGATCTTCCCCTTGAACTCAATTTGACGGCGGTTTCGGGCGGAAGCTTTGGAGACCAAGCAATTACCGAATTCACCTACACCGTTGCGGCCGCGCCAAACGTGGATTTTGTCATCGAGAGCTCGACCGACATGATTATCTGGACCAGCGTCCTGACGGGGCAAGCCAACGAAGAGGGCATCTTCGAGTTTACCGACACTCAGTTCACCTTGGAGACAAAAGAGCGATACTTCCGCGTATTCTACCCCTAATCCAAGAGCGTCTGATTTCAGATCAGATCAGATCAGATCAGGCCGCGCCCAACGGTCACTGCGCGGTCCAGCCGCCGTCAATCGTCAAGGTCGTTCCCGTCATGAAGCTTGAAGACGGCGACGCGAGAAAGATCACCGCACCGTCCAACTCATTCATCTCCCCCCACCGTCCCATCGGGATTTTCGACACAAAGGCTTGGTATTTTTCCGGATCGTCAAGGAGGGGACGATTCATTTCCGTCCCGAACGGGCCGGGACAAATCGCATTGACGGTGACGCCTTGCTGCGCCAACTCAAGGGCTTGAGTCTTGGTAAGCAGCACAATGCCTCCCTTCGTCGCCGTGTAGGGAGGGCGGGCCGCTAAACCAACCAAGCCCATGATGCTAGAAACGTGGATCACCCGTCCCCAACCCTTCTCCACCATGTGGGGAATCACGGCCTGAGCGCAAAGGAAAGGCCCCGTCAGGTTGATGTCGACCACTCGCTGCCATTCTTCAAGGGGCAACTCGGTGGTCGGAAGTCTCACATTGACCCCCGCGTTGGTGATCAAGATATCCACGCTCCCCAACTCGGCCATCACCTGATCGACAAATCCCTTCACCTGATCGGGTTGAGTGACATCGGCCCGGGCACCCAGGGCCCGGCACCCATGCCGATCTCGCACCGAGGCGGCCGCAGCTTCCACTTCCACCTGGTTCCGGCTATTGATCGCAATATCGGCCCCGACGCTCGCCAACGCATTGGCCATCGCCAGCCCCAACCCTTTGGAGCCCCCGGTGATCATTGCCACCTTTCCATCCAGTCGAAATATTTCTGTGCTCATCAACCTTCCTCTCGGTTAAACGGTTTGCCTCTCAATCTCGCCTGATCCCTCCATCCAATGGGACTCTCTCCTCGCCTCATCAGGATCCTCCGGAGGCGCCAGCGTTCAGCAACTTGAGCGCTTTTCGGGAATTGGAGGTTCGAAGGATGAGAAGCCCGGATTTGGTGTTGGGTCCGGTCGCAAAATAGGCATACTCAATATTCACTTTCCCATCGGCTAGCTTTTCTGAAATCGCCGCCAAGGATCCCGGCCGGTTGCTCAACTCAATCATCAACACTTCTGTCTCGACGACGACAACGTTGTGTTCCTCAAACACCTGCCTCGCCCGCTGCCAGTCACTAGTGATCACCCGGACCACGCAATGATCCACGGTATCGCCAACCGAGAGGGCGTAGAGATTGACCTTCGCATCGGCCAACGCTCGGCACATCCGAGACAACGCACCCGGCTCGTTACTCAAAAACAAGGCTAGCTGCCGGGTAATTTGCATCTGCTTTTGCCGACGTTCGAGGCTTCAGCACTTCACCCTCTGGCCAAATCCCTAAAAGGAGCCTGACGGCGGCACTTCGGGATTATCCTTGGAAAGCTCATGCACGGGCTTGGACGCCGGTTTCGCCGCCGGCGGCTCGGGCACCACCCGCCAAAACCGAGGCAGTACCTCATCCCAATGGTCAAAGATTTCTTTCGCTCGCTTGGATTCCGTGGCATCCAGGTGGTGATAGATCAGGGACTGGAGTGCCTTGATTTCGTCGTTATCATCCAACCGCTCCAGATTCACCATCGCCGCGTTGTAGAGATCCCGGAACCGATCGAATTCATCGTAAACATAGGCAATCCCCCCGCTCATCCCAGCGCCAAAATTGCGCCCCGTCTAGCCCAGAATGACCACCGTGCCTCCGGTCATGTATTCGCAACCATGATCCCCAACGCCCTCGACGACCGCCACCCCTCCGGAGTTCCTGACACAGAACCGTTCGCCCGCCCTTCCCGCCGCAAACAAACGGCCCCCGGTGGCTCCATACATGACGGTATTACCGATAATGATGTTTTTCGACCAATCAAACTTGGAATTCTCAGGGGGACGCACGATGACCTCTCCCCCATTCATTCCTTTGGCCACATAGTCGTTGGCCTCACCATAGAGTTTGATTCGGATGCCCTCTGCCAAGAAAGTGGCCAAACCCTGGCCCGCGCTCCCATGAAGCGTGAGGTCGACCGAAGCCGGAGGCAAACCAGCATCCCCGTAAGTATAGCCGATGTGACCGGACACCTTTGTCCCGATATTCCGGCGGACGTTACTGATGCCGTAGCTCAACGCCACCGTCCCTTTTCCGTTCAGAGCTTTCTTGGCATCAATGATGATCTGATCGTCCAAACAGTTATCCCCAAACCGCTCGTTCCGTTCGCGCGTATGAATTCTCGGGGAAGCCCCGGTGGGATCGACCTGGTAGAGGAGTTTGTCGAGATTCAACATCCCGACCTTCTCCCGGATCGCTTCAGGAAACTCGTCCACGTTCCTCGCTCGAAGCAGGTCCGTCCGCCCGACCAAATCATCAAACCGGCGAACGCCCAGGGTCGCCATCAACTCACGAACTTCTTGCGCCACACCATCGAAGAAGGCCACCACGTTCTCCGGCTTTCCACGGAACTTGAGCCGTAATTCCTCTTTCTGCGTGGCCACACCTACCGGGCAAGTATTGAGGTGACAGACACGGAACATTGCACAGCCCGCAGCGATCAAGGCCGCCGTTCCGAAATTGAATTCTTCAGCACCCAGCAGGGCCGCCATGATGATATCTCGTCCCGTCTTGATTCCCCCATCCGTGCGAAGCACCACACGAGAGCGGAGATCATTGAGCATCAGCGTCTGCTGGGCCTCCGCCACACCAAATTCAAAAGGGACCCCGGTGTGCTTGATCGAGCTCTGGGGCGAAGCACCGGTGCCGCCATCGTGACCACTAATCAGCACGACATCGGCATAGGCTTTTGCCACCCCCGCTGCCACCGTCCCGACGCCGGCACAGGCCACCAACTTGACGCAGACCTTCGCCCGAGGATTCACCTGCTTCAAGTCATAGATCAGCTGCGCCAAATCCTCGATGCTGTAGATATCATGGTGAGGCGGGGGCGAAATCAGCGGCACCCCGGGCGTCGAATGACGCAGCGTGGCAATCATCACCGATACCTTGTGGCCCGGAAGCTGACCCCCTTCCCCCGGCTTGGCACCCTGGGCGACCTTGATTTCGATCTCCTGAGCGCTGGCCAGGTACTCGGGAGTCACCCCGAATCGACCCGAGGCCACTTGCTTGATGGCCGAACAGGGGTTATCCCCGTTTTCTCGAACGTTGTACCGTTCGGCCGCCTCACCTCCCTCGCCTGAATTGGACATGCCCCCGATCCGGTTCATCGCAATCGCCAGACACTCATGCGCCTCGGGGGACAATGCGCCCATGCTCATTCCGGCGGTCGTGAAACGCACCCGAATACTCTCCAGCGGGTCCACCTCCTCCAACGGAACGGGCGTCGTCTCCCTGAAATCAAAGAGATCTCGAATCGAAACCGGGTCCCGTTGGTCGGTGGTCTTCATGTAGTCGAGAAAAGCGTCCCGCTGACCAGAACGGAGAAACTTGTGCAGAGTCTGAACAACCTTCTTGTTGAAGGCGTGGAATTCACCTCGTCCTCCGGGAAGCACTTTGTAGTTCCCTCCCTCATCAAGCGCCGCCTCCTCGGGCGCGCCATAGGCACTCTGGTGGCGCCGAACAGCATCCTCGGCGATCTGTTTGAGCTCGATGCCGCCAATCTGCGAACGTATCCCAAAGAAACAACGGTCCACCACTGCCTCGGACAATCCGATGGCTTCAAAAATCTGGGCGCCGCGATAGCTGCTCATCGTCGAAATCCCCATCTTGGCCATGATCTTGAGCATGCCGTTCTCGATCGAAATCCGATAATTCGCAAGCGCTTTGTCGAGCGTGAGATCGTCATCAAGCTCACCGTCTTCGATCCAATGCCTTACGGTATCAATGGCCACATACGGATTCACGGCGGACGCCCCAAACCCCACCAAGCAGGCAAACTGGTGAACATCCCTCGCTTCGCCGGTTTCACAAACAATCGACGCCTTCAATCGTTTCCCTTCCCGAATCAAATGATGATGAATCGCTCCCACGGCAAGAAGCATCGGGATGGGCACCTGATCGGCATCCATTCCGCGATCGGAAAGAATCATGACCGCCTTGCCGGAGTCGACCGCCTTTGAGGCCTGCTGACAAATCCGATCGAGCGCCGTGTCGAGATCTGTAACCCCCGCGTTGAGACTGAAATGGCAGGCGATTTCCTCCGCCTCGAAATCGTTGCCCGTGCCGGAGCGCAACGTGGCCAACTCATAATCCAAAAGAAAGGGACTATTGATCCGAATCAGACGGGCATGATCTGGACTTTCTTTCAACCACGATCGCCGGTGCCCGACGCTGGTCGCCAACGACATCACCACCCGTTCCCGGATGCTGTCAATGGCGGGATTGGTGACCTGGGCAAACAACTGTTTAAAGTAGGTATACAGCAATTTGGGGCGTTTCGAGAGGATGGCCAACGGCGTATCATCCCCCATCGACCCGATCGCCTCAGCCCCGTTAACGACCATCGGCTTGATAATGACGCTCAGCTCTTCGGTATCCCATCCGAAGGCGATCTGCTGCAAGGTCAAATCGATCAGGTTCACCGGACTGGCCGTCGCCCCCTGAGGTTGAGCATGCTCACCCAAGACAAACATATTCTGGGCGCACCACTCGCCATAGGGCTGCTGGCCGGCAACGCGTTGTTTCACCTCGTCGTTGTCAAGAAATCGGCCTTCCTCCGTATCGACGGCAATAATCTTACCTGGCCCAAGGCGGCCCTTGCTAACGACCTTCGACTCATCAAGACGCACCAACCCCGCCTCGCTCCCCATCACCACCAAGCCATCTTCGTAGATCGTGTAGCGTGCGGGCCGCAATCCGTTGCGATCTAGCGTGGCGCCGACAAATCGGCCATCGTTGAAGACCACCGCCGCAGGCCCATCCCACGGTTCATTGAGGCAGGCATGGTAGAGATAAAAATCCTTCAGTGCTGGATCCATCCCGTTCATTTTCTCCCACGCCTCCGGCATGAGCATCATGGCGCTGTGCAAGACATTCCGCCCACTCAATCGGAGGATTTCCAACGCATTGTCGAGGGCTGCCGAATCCGAACTATCCGGTTGGATGATCTGCCTCAAGTATTCAATGTTCTCCCCCCAAACATCCGAGGTAATCTCTTGCTCACGAGCCCGGGTCCAATTCTTATTTCCTAAGAGAGTGTTGATTTCCCCGTTATGAGCCATCATCCGATAGGGATGGGAAAGTCTCCAGGTTGGGAAGGTATTGGTCGAGTAACGCTGGTGAAACACTACGGATGCCGTCGTGAAGAGGGGACTAGTGAGATCGACGAAAAACTTTGCCAATTGCGGAGCATTGAACAATCCCTTGTAGACGATTGTCTGTGACGAACACGAGGCGATATAGAATTCATCGATCTTCGCTTCCCGAGCCCGAATCCCCGCTAGTTTCCTTACCAGAAACAAACGGCGCTCATATTCCTCGTCATCCCAACCCTTGGAGCGGGCCATGAGCAACTGCTTCATCGCGGGCACGGTGGACAAGGCCTTGTCACCAAGGCAACGCGAATTGGTCGGCACATCCCGCCATCCCAAACAATGAACCCCAAACTGTTCGCAGGCCGCCTCCAAAATCTCCTGACCATGGCTGGCCTGATAGGCGTTGTCCCGAGGGAGAAAGACAAACGCGATCCCCAAATCATGGTCCCGAACCAGCTTCGCGCCGAGGCGATCCGCCTCGAGCCGGAAAAAGTCATGAGGGATCTGAATCAAGACGCCTGCCCCATCACCGGTCTTGGCATCGGCGTCCAATGCCCCACGATGAGCAAGATTACACAAAGCCTGCAAGCCATACTCGAGAATTCGATACTCCTTCTTGCCGCTTTGATTGGCAACAAACCCCACACCACAAGCATCGTGCTCAAAACTCGGATGGTATAACGCGTTGTCTAGTTTCGGATACATACTCAATTGACTCGTCTCAAAAAACCGCCGAAGATTAGCCACGTCTCCTCCGAGCGCAATGGTTTTTCTCTAACTTCGGCATCATCACAGCCCAATACAATGCACTTTATAGGGAGGCGGACCTGTTTCTTCAGGTGCCTACCCCTTTTTCCCCGTTTTTCAATTGGGATTGGACAATCTAATCAGATTTCAGAGAAGGAAAAGTCTGAAATCTCGAGCCCCTTCGGCATTCTGTTCATCGAAACGTGTCTTGCGTCGTTTGCAGAATCGAACCCATGCTCTGGCATGGGCCCCCTCTCTTGTGCAACGCATGTCACCCCGGTGCCGGATCCGCCAACTCTGGGGCAAGCAATTGGACCACCGCAGAACGATTCTTGGGCCTTTGAGTCACCTCATTCTCCCTGAGAACCTACCCATGGACAGCAAACCCCATCCAAACCCTGGCACCGCTGTAGACACGGAGGACCCTCATCACCCTTCCACGCAGCCATTCCAGAGAAAGTATCAACTCTATCGCACCTTGACCCTCGTCTGGTGGTTTCCCACTGGTGGCTCGATCCTCATCCTAGCGATCAGCCTCAAGCAAGGCTCCCTTGCTCCCTTGCTGGCTTCGCCTCGACTGGAGGACCTCACCGCCATCGGGCTGCTTCTTTGCCATCTCAGCTGGTGGCTTCGGGCTCGAAGATTTCGTCAGTTGAATGAGAACCGCATTGACGCTAAGTTTGGCCCGTAGTTTAACTCGCGACACTCCAAGTATGCCCATTTACGAATACGCGCTGAAAGAAGGCAGTTGCAAAGTCTGCGGAGGGCAATTCACCCTAAGACGCCCTCTTTCGGCAACACCGCTCACCAACTGCCCCCTGTGCAAGAAGCCGGTGAAGAAGCTGATCTCCAGCTTCAGCTCGCCGATCAAGCTCAAACCGCTTTCGATCTCGGATGCCAAAAATGCGGGATTTACCGTCCTTAAGAAAACCAGCAAGGGCGAATACGAAAAGCAGTAGCGCTCATTGAACCACCAACCGGTAGAATCGTTGCGACCGACCCACTGCCGGATCCATGATTTCTGCCATCCCGCTTTCATTGGAAACCCTTCCAAGGACTTGCCAAGGATCACCCTCGATCGCATCGGCAAACTCCACCCGGTAGGTTCGATCAGCTACCACGGGGAAGCGGAGCTTGACCCCGTCCACCCCATGAGAGATTTCGTGAAATGACACCCCTTGGGCTCCTTGCGCCGGTTCAAACGCCTGTCCCGGAGTTGGCGGTCGTCCCGTCCAATGGGCCGGATCGCTGCCGTAACCAGAGGGACTGATCCGATTGAGGCTGAACATCGCCTCGGCTTCTCTTTGGGGCCAGGGCGGCCGTGGCGAATACCGCACACGATCCTCGACCAGCCACTCCAGCTCACCCTCGGGGCGATGGAGCGATGGAACCCGTGCCAATCGTTCAACGGTGATTTCGTCTCCTTCGTTGGCCAGTCGGCCCGAGAAGGGTCCTACGAGACGAACCCCGTCACCAAGCGAATAAAACTGGAGAAAGGCGCGTTTTCTGGCGTCCACGTCGGGATCAAAGTCCACCAGGATAAGTCGCTCGCCGGACCTCATTTCAAGATCACCCTTGAACTCATAATCGATCCCCCCAGCCAACCGCCAGGTTCGCTCTGGATGGGCCCGAGACGCCAGAACCACCGGTTCGTCACTTCGATTGAGCAGCTCGACAAACTCATCGACGGATGCCAATGAATTCATCTCCCCGGAAGCGCCCGTTGGACGATAATGGATCTCGCTGATCACCACTGGCCCCACCCATGGAGGCGCGTTGAGGTTCCCCTCGCCATCCCCCTCGACCGCATGCCCAGCAAACCCGGGGTGCCCCAATGTCGGCACTCTCAGCCGTTCGATCGACGAGCCACCCCCGTGGACCCACCGCCCCACCGACTCGCCCTGCCGGGAGGGAACCCACTCCAGATCGCTCCGCCGTCCCGTCGGAACCCCCTGCAAGTCGACCTCTGCGAGGTAAAGCCATCTGGGACGTTCCCCCAGGATGCTCGTCAAACCGCCTCCGCCCACTCGGGTGACATGACGGTCCTCGAGAACGCTCACACCTTCGGGGTTCACGACAAACCCCGGCGCAATTCGAGCGGACTCAACCCAAGAAGTGGACCATCCCAAAAGCCAGTTTGACAGATCAACGGGTTCCGACGAACGATTCCATATTTCCAGAAGCGCTCCCCCATCTTCTGTAGGTCTGTAGACCCCCTCGGAAAGTTGAACTTCAGGAAGAGCCCAATGATTCACCCTTCCGGGAGATTGCTCCCCCTCGCCAAAGGCCACAACGTCCTCCTTCCCATCGGGAAACCGGCCCATCGACGCCGTCGTCATCTCAGGCGGCGTCACGAGCACCTCATCCAAGAGATCCCGATCCACATCAAAAAGTCGCAGGGTTTCACCGGCGGAATCGAGGCGAAAGGAAAGATGATGCGCCCCCCTCTCCGGATCGCCATCCGCCTCAAAGATAACCCAAGAAAAGGCATCAATGTAACTCAGCGAGGCAATGGGCGGTTTTGACTCTCCGGCAACCGAGGGATCATCCGTCAGCACAAGGCCATTCAATGCCACGGGTTGGTGACTTGAGTTGTACAATTCCACCCAGTCGTCCCCTTGCCCGCGACTGCGCCACTCATTGAACGAAACGGAATCGGCGGATCCCAGGGAAGCGCCCACGGCGTCAACCAACCCTGGGGTCGGCTGGGCCAGAAGTCGCCACTGAGAATCCACAAGGCCAATCGACCGATCCGCGATCTGGGGGCCATATGAGACCTCGTCGAGGATTCTTCCCTGGGGATCGCGCAAGATCACGCGACCGGATTCACCAGACAGGGCCTGCTTGACCCAATACACGTCTCGTCCCCCACGGTTCAGGACTCCCTCTCGATCACACCACAGCACGGTCGCCTCCCCCTGGCCGAGCGTCGAACCGGCAGGGAAACGCCATCGAACCTCGCCGTCGATTTCTACCTCATGACCGGCCAACGGGATCGAGTGATCAGACTCATTCACGAACTCAATCCAATCCGGAGTGCCTTCAACCCCTCCATATCGCTGGCTCTGATTACGTGCCATGATTTCATGAATACTCAGCGTCGACGGGGGAAGCTTGACGTTGGCGACCCCCGGACTCGGATTCCTCTCAAACAACTGAAAACGCCCCGAGGCGTCGGGCAATCGACCGGACGAAGCACCCTCGGGCTGCGCCGAATAATTCACTTCGTCCAGCACTTCGCCGTTCCTCCGATGGAGTGAAACCACCCCACCCTCCCCAGAAAATCGCAGATTCAGCCCAAGGGTTTCGTCCCATCCGATGGCTTCAAAGACCCCATGACTTCCCGGTCCCAAATATCCATTGGGAACCAATGGTTCGGACCTGAAGCCTTGCTGAACCAGGAGGTCTCCGGTGGGGACGGGCTGCAGGGAATCGGTATTGACCAGTTCCACCCAATCGACGCCATCGGATCGAGGATTCGCCAAGAGCTCGTTGATCCGGAGTGATCCTGAATCACCAAGCGGGACCGAACGGTTTCTGTCCCCCGGTGTGGGGTGACCAAGCGTCCACGATCGATCGTCCTTCCGGCTG
>DEAY01000199.1:10019-12931 GCA_002348345.1 Verrucomicrobia bacterium UBA2970 | reverse complement strand
TGTGATGGCATGACGGTATTCAGAGCCAGGGTGGGAGGCGGGTGGACTGAAACAGCATGTCAGCTTGGTGAAGTCCGAACAACATCAGAGGGCTCAAAGGATTGCAAGAAGGGTGAATCCAAGTTAGCAGTTTCTCGATCGATATGTCCTCCTGTTCTCAATCGGTTTTGAATCGGCGGCAATTCATCCGTCAAAGTGCGGCCACGCTCGGATGGGCGAGCCTCCCGCTGACGGGGCTCCGGGCGGCATCACCCAACAATAGACTCAACATCGCCGCCATCGGGGTGGGGGGGATGGGTGCCGGAAATATACAGAAATGCTCCGGCGAGAATATCGTGGCGCTGTGTGATGTCGACTTCAAGCGGGGCGGTGACACATTTCGAAAGTTTCCGAAAGCCAGGCGGTTCAGGGATTTCCGCGTCATGTTCGACAAGATGGAAAAGGAAATCGACGCAGTGATCATCGCCACTCCCGACCACACGCATGCCGTCGCCACGATGGAGGCCATGCGGCGCGGGAAACATGTTTATACCCAGAAACCCTTAACCCACAGCATCTGGGAGGCGCGTCAGTTGACGGAAGCCGCGCGCCGTCATGGCGTCGCCACCCAGATGGGCAACCAGGGCCATTCATCAGAGGGAGCGAGGCAGACGGTGGAGTGGATTCAGGCAGGGGTGATTGGTGAGGTTCGCGAAGTCCACTGTTGGAGTGACCGCCCCCTTCGAGGTACCCGCTTTGAAAAGAGACTGTATTGGCCCCAGGGCGTGGCCGAACGGCCTCGAGACAAGCCACCTGTGCCGCAGACGCTGGATTGGGATCTTTGGTTGGGGCCTGCGCCGTATCGGGATTATCACCCTGAATACGTTCCGTTTGACTGGAGAGGGTGGTGGGACTTTGGCACGGGTGCCTTGGGGGATATGGGGTGTCACATCATCGATCACCCCTACTGGGCGCTCAAGCTGGGTGACCCTGAAAGTGTCGAGGCCAGTAGCACCCATGTCCACGATGAGACCGCACCCCTGGCGTCGCTGGTGACCTATCACTTTCCGGCCCGAGACGAATTGCCCCCCGTTCGCATGATCTGGTATGACGGCGGGATCAAGCCGCCTCGCCCGGAGGAACTCAGATCGGATGAGACGTGGCCGGTTGATGGCGTGCTCTACGTGGGGGATCGGGGCAAGATCATGCACACGTCCCATGGCGGGAAGCCGACCTTGCTGCCTCTGTCCCGGATGAAGGGGTTTGAGCGTCCGGATGAATCCCTTCCGCGGGTCAAGGGCTCACACGAACAAAACTGGATTGACGCCTGCAAGGGGGGCGCTCCGGCCTGTTCCCACTTTGAATACTCGGGGCCCCTGACGGAGGCGGTGCTCCTGGGCAATCTGGCCATCAGGACGGAAGGGCAACTTCTGTGGGATGGCCCCAATATGCGGGTGACCAACAACGAAGCCGCCAATCAATTCGTACGACGGCAGTATCGGGCGGGATGGACCCTCTAGGCGTCGCCTGCGACGGTGGGATCCCAACTAAGAGTCGGGTGGATGACAACGGATTGAGGAAGACCATGAAGCGAATGTTCCCCCTGATTGCCCTCATCCTCGCCTTGGTTTCGTTTCGTGGGGTTTGCGGAGAACCGGTGGCCTTTCCCGGTGCCGAAGGGTTTGGGCGGCATGCCCGCGGTGGTCGTGGGGGGCAGGTTTTGTTCGTGACCCACTTGAATGACAGCGGTCCCGGGAGTCTCCGTGCCGCCGTTGAGGCGGAGGGGCCGCGAATCGTTGTCTTCAAGGTCTCGGGCACGATCGTGTTGCAGTCTCCGTTGCGTATCCTGAACCCCCGGATCACGATTGCCGGGCAGAGCGCGCCGGGAGACGGGATCTGCCTGAGGAAATACCCCCTGGTCCTTTCCGCTGATGATGTCGTGGTCCGTTACTTGCGGATTCGTCTGGGGGACGAGGCGGGACGGTTGATGGATGGGCTTGATGTCTCGCATGCCGAGAATGTCATGGTGGATCACTGCTCGGTGAGTTGGACTCTGGACGAGGCCGTCAATACCTATCATGGGACGAGAAACATCACGATCCAGTGGTGCCTGATTTCCGAATCGCTCAATGATTCGTCGTTGCGAAACGGTCACGGATTCGCCGCTTCCCTGGGGGGCGTGAGGACGTCTTATCACCATAATCTATTCGCCAACCATGCGGGGCGGAACCCGAGCATCGCGGGGGAGACAAGGGACCCAACCATCGATCTGGATTTTCGCAACAATGTGATCTTCAACTGGCGGAAGCGGAGACTCGACGGGCGGCCGGAGAGTATCAATGTGGTCAACAATTATTACAAAGCGGGGCCTGCCTCACGGGAGCTCCGCAGTGTGGTCAAGATGCAATGCCTCGACGATGGAAGTTTCGGGAAATGGCATGTTCGGGGGAATGTCTTGGAAACCAACGGGGAAATCAGAACGGGGAGGGATCTGGTGATCATTGACGATCCCAATCGGCTGCCTGAAACCGTCCTGGTGGACGAACCTCTCGGGGATGTGCTGGTGGCGACGGATCCACCGGAATTGGCCTATGAGAAGGTCCTCCGCCAGGCCGGGGCGACCAGGCCTGTGAGAGATCCCCATGATGAACGCATGATCCGGGAAGTGCGGACCGGTCGCACCACCTTCGGGGATGGCATCATCTCCAGTCAGACCGATGTGAGAGGGTGGCCGGAACTCCGGTCGATCCCCGCGCAACCGGATTCGGATGCCGATGGAATGCCAGATCAATGGGAGCGGCGGTGGCATCCGAATCGGGATCTCTCGTGGGATAGCGCCTCGGACGCTGACGGTGATGGCTACACCAATATCGAGGAGTATTTGAACGCGACGGATCCTCTCGGGAAGTGATCGGAGAAACTCGTTGGATGCT
>DEAY01000199.1:0-9681 GCA_002348345.1 Verrucomicrobia bacterium UBA2970 | reverse complement strand
CATCATGGCCCCGATCCAGCGAATGGGCTCGGGGGGAAAAAGACCACGCGGTCCGCCGACGAAACCGCATTGACTCCATTCGTCTCTGAGATTGAGGCAGAGCGAACTGAGAATCCTCCCCCCCAACAGCGCCTGGGTGACCCCGTTGCCGGAGTAACCAAACCCGTAGTGAATATTCGGATGACCGTTGAGGTTCCCGAAGAACGGAAACCCCGTTTTTGAACGGTCGGATCCGCCGTTCCATGCCTGTTCGATTTTCACGGATTTGAGTTTCGGAAAGAAGCGGCCGATCGCGTTTCTCAATTGGGCCATGTAGGGACTTGCCTCGAAGAAGGAGGGAATCATCCGGGATCCGTAGGCGAAGGTGTTTCCACCCTTTCCTAGCAGCAATCTGCCATCACGGGTGCGGTGGTAGTAATGCACGAAGGTTCGGGAATCGCAAATCGTCGCCCCATGGGTGAGTCCCAAAGAATTGAGCTGTTCAGGAATCGGTTCGGTGATGGCCATGTCCGATGAAACGACGGCAATGCTTCGTGAGAATGCCTTGAATTCCGTCGCCATCCAGGCGTTGATCGCCAGGACGACCTTGCCGGCCACGATGGAGCCTCCGGGCGTGGTCACGACCGGACGTTCGGTTTCGGACGAGAGGGTGCTCATGGGCGTCTTTTCGTAGATTCGAATGCCTTGATCGCGGGCGACCCGGGCCAACCCTCGGACCAGCAATGCCGGTTGGAGACTGCCCGCGTTGGGGGAAAAAAAGGCCTCATTGACCTCGGTCGTCGCAGCCAGGGCTTTGGCCTGGGACAAGGGCAGTTTTTCCCAGGTGTTGATCCCCTCCTCGGTCAGAGTCTGAACGACGGCGTCCATCGCGCCGACCTGGGCCTGGTTAGTGGCGATATAGAGGGAGCCATCCAGTTTGAGATCGCAGTCTATTCCATGTTGCTCGGTGAATTGTTTGATCTGGCCGACGGCATGCTCCGAGGCAATGACGAGTCTCTTGGCTTCCGCGCGACCGTAGAACCTGGATAAGGAAAGGAACTTGGTGGCGAGCGTCAGGAGGCAGCCCCCGTTGCAACCGGAGGCCCCATAGCCGCAACGTTCCTTTTCGATGATGGCGATATTGAGGTCGGGCTTACTTTCCTTGAGCGTCAGGGCTGTCCAGAGTCCCGTGTAGCCCCCCCCGACGATGCAGATGTCGGCCCGGGTATCGGCTTCCAGCGGGATCGCTTCCGGCTCCCCCTCTCTCTTCAGCGCCTCGTCAAACCAGAAGGGCCGAAACGGCTCTGATGAAGTCTTGGAAGAACGCTCTCGACTCATCGAGACGAACCTATCAGACCGGGGCATCGATTCAAGGCGGAGAGGAGAGGGCTCGATCTTTTCGAATTCAAATCCGAGGTCCCTGACTGATTCCAATCTGGGGTCCTTTTCTGGATTACTTATGAGGTCTTTCGTGGCAAGGTCCGACTCCGATGAGTGAGTGCCAATCATTTCGACCGAGCGATTGTTCCAGGCGCGATATCCCTTGGGTGCTCTTGGGGGTTTTGGTAGGGGATCCACTTCAACCCGCCCGAAGCGCCCGATTCTTATCCCTTACTTCGCACCTTCCATGGACGCTGGATCATCTGGGGGGCATCCTTGGAAACGTGGATTAAGGCATGGGGTGCGATCGATCTGTATCCGCGGATGAGGGGATGGCAGTAAGCATCAATCGAAGAAAAAAGCGTTAGGATTTCCAATAGGCGGCAGTGATAAGGTAGATTGATGGGTGAGCGTGGCCAGCAGGACTCGGGAGAGGCTCGTTACGAGTTGTTCGTGCAGTGCCTCGCCCAGAATGAACCGGATCTGCGGCGGTTTATCCGATCCTTGCTGCCGACTCGGAATGATGTGGACGAAGTCGTGCAGCGAACGGCCATTATCGCTTGGCGGAAATTCGAGCAGTTTGATCCGCAGACGCACTTCCTGAGGTGGGCGGCGGTGATTGCGCGGTTCGAGGCCCTGGCTTATCGCCGGGAAATGGCCCGGGACCGCTTGGTGTTTCGTGAGGATGTCATGGAACTCATGGCCCGAGAGGGATTGGAGGAGTTCAATGCCCGTAAGGGAGAGCAGGAGGCGTTGGAAACTTGTCTTGAAAAGATGCCCGAGAAACAGCGACGGTTTATCACCCTGGCCTACACGAAGGGGGTCAGCATAGCTGCACTCGCCGAGGAATCTGGCTCGACGGCCGCTGCCTATTACATGCGGCTCAAACGATTGAGGCAGAAGTTGATGGATTGCATCGAAGTGAAGGTTGCCCAATACAATTCAGCGCAATGAGCTCGTTCACCTCCCAAGAGCGAGAATGGATCGACTCCTATCTCAACGGAACGATTTCACCGGAGGCCTTCGAGAGCTTGCAGGAGCGGATGATGGAAAGCCCGGCGTTGCGGAAGACCATGCGTCGGTATTTGAATCTCGACTATCAATTGCAGGAGGAGGGGGGAAGTGACTTGGATGAAGCGACGCCGGCTCGCGTGGGCCTTTTGGATCCCGAACCCGTTGAGTCAACGGGCAACGGGATCTGGCCTTACAAGCTTTGGGCCGTTGCGGCCTCGATTGCGGTGCTGGCCGCGGTCTGGGCCCTCTCATCGCGGGATTCGAATGCAGAGGGCGCGACCATCTCGGCAATTCATGGGCCGGTGCAATGGACCAACAATCAAGGCCAGACTCTGGATCAACTGCAGCCCGGAACGACCCTTGAAGGGGGGTTGCTGGAATCCTTGCTCCCCGAGTCTTGGATCGAGCTTGCCTTTCAAGACAATTCAAGACTGACCCTTTCCGGGCATGCCACCCTCATGATCGCGGCGGGCGAGCGGAAGCGATTGCATCTTCGGAATGGCAACCTTTCAGCTCAAGTGAGCCCTCAGCCGAAACATCAAGCCATGGTGCTCCATACCCCGACGGCCGAGTTGAGCGTCTTGGGAACCCAATTCGACGTCGATGCCCAACAGGATGCCACCCGATTGATCGTCAACGAAGGCAGGATTCAGTTGAAGCGACTGGCCGATGGCAGCTCCACGGAGGTGAGGGGCGGACACCAGGTTGTGGCTGCAATCAATGACCCCCGCGAACTGGAGGCGGTTCCGCGCGGCAAGGCAAAGGAGGGGTGGCGAAGTGATTTGGCTGCCGAAGTCACCTATGGCAACTGGTCGACGGACGTCGGGAAGCTTGCGATCGGCCAGCTGAAGAAACTGGTGGCCAGTGGAGAAATCACAACGGAGGAAGGCATTGCCAGGTACCAGGAGATGTTGAGAATCGCCGCCAAGAAGGGGCGCTTGAGAGCCGATGCCAAATCGACTCGCCGAGGCAAAGGGGCCAAGGCCATTGTGGTGCTCTCGCTTTCGAAGGGATCGGATTCGCCGGTCATTGTTCCTGAGGAGGCGAGATTTCGCATTCGTGGACACCTGCAAGCCTCGGCCGTGGTCGAGTTCGGGTTCACGACCTACCATCCTGGTGGACGGTTTGCGGGAAAGTTTGCCACCCAGAGAAGCCTGGAAGAGGAGGGGGAGGAAGGCTTTGAACTTGAAATCGGGTTGAGCGCTTTTGAATCCAGCCATCAAGAATCCGAACAACGGGTGACCGGGATGGAAATCCGGGATTGGTGGTGTGCCACGGGAGACCACGAGGCGCAATTGGAGATCACTCACATGGAGCTGTTGGCTCCTTCGCGACAGCAACCGATTGATTCGCTTTGAGAATGAAACGATTCGCCACATTTCTTTGCTCTGCCTTGCTCCTTTCGGCGGCGGCCCGTGCCGACTGGAATCAGTTCCGCGGTCCCGGTGGAGAGGGGCGCGCCGCGACGGCCCAACTCCCGATGGAGTTCAGCGATACCAAGAACGTGCGTTGGCGGACGGCCATCCACGACCAGGGCCACTCCTCTCCGGTCATTTGGGGCAATCAGATCTGGGTGACCAGCGGGACGGCCGATAGCCGCCGGCTTTTCGCCATCTGTGTGGATCTGCCATCGGGCAGGATCCTTCATGACATTGAGGTGTTCCAGATTCCGGACCCCCGGGTACCCTATCCCCGGCTCAACAGCCCTGCCTCGCCGACCCCCTTCGTCGAAGAAGGCCGGGTCTATGTTCACTTCGGCACCTTCGGCACGGCGTGCCTCGATACCGAGACCGGTGAAAAACTCTGGGAACGCACCGACTTGCATTGTGATCACCGGGTGCGCGCGGCGTCCTCCCCGGTAGTGGACGATGGGTTGCTCTACCTGACCTTTGACGGCGTCGACGTGCAGTATTTCGTGGCATTGGACAAGCTGACGGGAGAGACGGTATGGCGGCGTGACCGCTCGGTGGGCAAAGACTTTTCCCAGGTATTGAAGGATTCCGGGGTTCGTGATCCCAGAAAGACCATGAAGGAGAAACCCGGCGACAACCGTAAATCCTACGCGACGCCGACCCTCATTGAGCATCAAGGTCGCCGTCAAGTGGTGAGCCCGGCGGCCGAGGCCACCTACGGTTACGATGCCAAGACGGGGGAAGAACTCTGGCATGTCATCCATCCGGGCATGGGGTGGAATGTCACATGCCGACCGATCTATCGAGACGGGATCGTCTACTTTACCACGGGGATTTCAAAATGCCTCTTTGCCGTGGACCCCGGGGGCCGGGGCAATGTCACGGAGACCCACGTGCGATGGCGGCAGCGGCGTGGCGTGTCCCATCTTCCCTCCTTCATCGTCGACAATGATCTTATCTTCATGGTGTCCGATCAGAGCGGATTGGCCAATTGTTTGGATGCCCGGACGGGGAACCAGATCTGGCAGGAGCGGCTCCGGGCCGGCCGCGAACACTGGGCCTCACCCATCCTCGCCGGCGACAAGCTCTATTTTTGCAGCAAAACGGGAGAGGTCGCCGTGGTGGCGGCGGATCGGGAATTCGAGCTCCTCGCCAAGAACCGAATCGAGGGCACGATCAACGCCTCGCCCGCCGTGGCGGGAGACGCCTTGATCATTCGCTCGGGCAGGCACCTTTATCACATTGCCCAGGGCTATGAAACGGCGCCCCAGGAGAGGAAGTCCGAGGACGGTCGCCAGGGGCTTGCGGCGAAGCAGTCGACCGGCGCAAACCCTCCGCTCCTGGCGGGCAACGCCTACTTCATGGGTGCCGAGACCAACCAGGACGGCCACTACGAGGCCCAGTTCCTGATCGAGACCGAAGGCAAGAAGTCCGACTGGCCGATCCTCACCCTCACGGGCGATGCGTTCCGCGATGTTTGCGCCGGCTTGAGCAAACATCACCGGGTCACGCTCAACCTTGCCGATCAATCCAAACCGTAATCCAATGAACGAACCCACCGAGACCATTCAGACCATGAACTGTTTCACGACCCTCACCGGCTTCTTTTGTTCGCTGACGTTGATGGCAACCGTGCAGGCCCAGAAAATCGATCGCAACGCAGCCGTCAAGAAAGGCAACGCGATCAAGGCGGAGGCCGGTCAGAAGAGCAAGGCAGCCCTGCGAAAGGCAACGCAATCCCCCGCCGTGCTATTGGATGTGGTGGGCTACTACATGGGAGGCAAGACCAACGCTGAGGGCCGGTTTGAAGCCGAGTTCCTGATCGAGAGGGAAGGGGAGGACAAGGACCAGTGGCCGACAATCACCCTCACCGGTGAGCTCTATCGGGAGATTTGTGAAGGCTTGAATCAGTATCACCGGGTTGCACTGAACCTGGCCGACGGCCACGCCGAGCCGATGGCGGTTTTGCAGAGGAAGGATCGGGGTGCCGAAGAAAAAGATTGGGATGCGGCATATGAGAGGCTTCTCGAGCGACCGGCCATTCGGGATAAGATTCTCGGGAGCGGGGCCACGAAGGAACAGGTGATTGAGTTTCTCAAGAAGCAGGCCGTGGCGAAGAAGGGAAAAGGGAAGGGCCGGATGAAGGCCAATATGAAACCAGGCGCTCGCCAAGGCAGCTATCATTTCTACTCGATCGTGATCGGTCGCTTGAGGTCGAAAGACGTAGAGTTGGGTGAGATGGAACTGGATGTCGATTACGTGATTAGCGATCGGCCCGAGGTGAATGCCGGTCTCATCGGCGAGCGAGTCAAGCTGGTCGGGGTGGCCGGGGGCTTTCTCGACAACCTCTTGCGAATCAAGCGCGGTCAGACCCTCAAGGTTCGCACGGGAGACTTCAACCCAGAAACCAATACCCTTGGCTTTGGCTATAAGTTCCAGGTCTTGGAACGGACGGCGCCTTTCAAACCCGGGGACTTCGGAATCCCTCCGGAGGCATTCCGGGGTTTTCGCGGTGAACTTGCGGGGAAGATCGTTGAGGCCGCTGGATACGAGGTGTTGTTGGAGGTTGACGAGAGCAAGCCCTCGGTGTCGAGCGACGCCGCGGACGCCAAAAGCATCCATGGTAAGCGGGTTCGAATTGCCGGCTTTTACGGACAACACGGCGATGCCTTCGCGGATCTGCACGAGGGCGATCGGATTCGCGTGAGTGTCGCTCATCGCAATCCTCAAAGCGATGCGCTGAATGTGACCGATCATTTGGCAAGGGTTGAGCAATGAGGCTGAGACAGAAACCACACGATGCCATGTCGGACGAGGAGGTTTCCATCCGGGCGAAACCATGAAGCGGATCGCCATCGCGTTCATGTTACTGACGGGTTCGGTCTCAGCAGACGACGTGCTGCACCCCGCATCCGAACGGTTTGCCGAGCGTGAGTCTGTGGCGGTGCCTGACTTTCAGAGGCATGTCGTTCCTCTGTTGGGTAGGCTGGGTTGCAACGCGGCCAAGTGTCATGGCTCGTTTCAGGGGCAGGGTGGCTTTCGCTTGTCGTTGTTTGGTTTCGATTTTCGATCGGATCATGCGGCGCTCATGGCCGAGGCCTCCTCGCGGGAGGGGCGGCGAATCACCGCCGACGAGCCCGAGAGCAGTTTGGTGGTGCTCAAGCCGACGGATCAAATTGACCACGAGGGTGGCGAGCGCTTTGAAGAAGGGTCGTGGGAACATCATCTCCTTCTTCGTTGGATCGAGTCCGGTGCCCACGGGACCATCACAGCGCCGCTCGAGTCGGCAGGGGAGGGGGAATTCAACGCGGAGCAACTCCACTTCTTTCGGACCTCAGTTCAACCACTACTCGAAGACCATTGCTATGAATGCCATGGATTCAATTCAAGGAAGGGTAATCTCTCATTGACCCATCGGGATGGATTTCTGGCGGGCGGCGATTCGGGGCCGGCCGTCGTGCCAGGCGAGCCCTCGCAAAGTCTCATGATGCTTGCGGTCGGCTATTCTGACGAAGCCTTGCAGATGCCGCCCAGCGGCAAGCTCTCGGATGACAAGATCGAGATCATTGAAGAATGGATCCGAACGGGGGCTCCTTGGCCGGAGGCTTACCAAACCATGCCGGGTGATCCCGACCAGGTGTTGACAGACCTACATTACGAGCCGAATGAAATCCTGTTTGAAGAGACCGGGCAGAGGCAGCGGATCAGATTGATTGCCCAATGGGAGGACGGAACGCGGGAGGACGTGACCTGTCTGGCACGATTTCAGACGAACAACGATGCTGTTGTGAAGGTCGACCGCGAGGGCGTGACGACCTCCGTGGGTGAAGGGGACACGCATGTGATCGCGTTCTATGACAACGGGGTCGCAGCGATTCCGGTCATGCGTCGTTATCGCCGTCATGAGCGGGAACCCGCGGGGACGTTCGCGGATCTCGGTAAATTCCAATCCCTGGAGCATCCGGTCGACCGCTTTATCGAGTCGAAGCTGGACAAATTGGGACTGGTGCCATCGGAACTCTGCTCCGATGCAGAGTTTCTTCGGCGGGTCAGTATCGACATGACGGGAACCCTCCCGACCCCCGATGAAGTGACGGCCTTCCTGTCGGATGCGTCGCAGGGCAAGCGACCCCGCAAGGTTGACGAACTGCTCCAACGCCCCGCCTACGCCGCTTGGTGGGCGAACAAGCTCTGTGACTTCACCGGTTGCAACCCCAAGTCGATCAGCAGCCTGTTGGAAATTGCTCGGGAAGAGGGCTACGTCAAGGCCTCCGAATGGTATGACTGGATCTACGAACGCGTCGAGCGGAACGCGCCTTACGATCAGTTGGTGGCCGGCCTGATGTTGGCCGACTTGTCCCGTCGATCGAGCGACATGCCCTGGTTCTGGACTCGCCAAAGCTTGCAGGAGCCCAAAGACACGGCGATGTCCGTCGCGCATGCTTTTCTGGGGATCCAGCTCCAATGTGCCGAATGCCACAAGCACCCCTTCGATCGGTGGACCCAGGCCGATTTTAATGATTTCGCCCGCTTCTTCGATCCGGTCACGCGGTCAAAGCGGAGGTCGGTGATTGACGAGGCGCTGGAACTTCGACTGCTTCGAAGTCGTCAGGTCAACCTTCAGCCCGGCGATGATCCCCGCCAGCCCGTATCGGATTGGATGCGAGATCCGAAGAACCCGTGGTTTTCTCGGGCCTTCGTGAATCGAGTCTGGGCCGGTTATTTTCCCCGAGGCATCGTGGAGCCACCCGATCAGTTCACCCCGGCCAATCCGCCGAGTCACCCCGAGCTCCTGGCTTGGCTCGCCGAGGGCTTTGTCGGGAGTGGGTATGACATGAAGTGGTTGCACCGGCAGATCGTCACCAGCGCCGCCTACCAGCGGAGTTGGAAGCCGAACGAAACCAATGGTAATGACCGCCGCAATTTCAGTCGTGCCGTTCCTCGTCGAATTCCAGCCGAGGTCGTCTACGACGCCCTCAAACAGGTTGCGGCCGCCCCCGCTGAACAAAACGAGGTGCGGGTGAATCTCCGGCGTCGGGCCTCAGGCCACTTGTCCATGCGGATGGCGGGGACGCATGCGATGAAGGTCTTTGGGAAACCCGATCGTTCCATCAACTGCGATTGCGAGCGGGTGAACGAACCCACCTTGTTGCAGTCGATTTTCACACAGAACGATCCCCTGGTCCGGATGCGTTTGGAGGACAGCGGTTGGCTCATTGAGATTGAAGAGGCCGAGGCGGTCGGTGAGTCCCTGGACACGAATCGTCTCATTGAAAGCGTTTGGCTCCGGACGGTCGGACGCCCCCCAACCCCCAGGGACCGGGAGCGGGCGGTCCGTCATCTGGCCGAGGCGCCATCGGTCGCGGAGGGGATCCGGGACCTGCTTTGGGCGATGGTGAACACCAAGGAGTTTTTACTGAATCATTGAGGGCAACACCGCGCTTGTTTGGTGCGGCGAGGAGAATGGCATGAACGGAAACTTTTCTCGACGCGAATTCTTGAAAGTGGGGGCGCTTGGCGCCGGCCTGAGGCTCAGTGATTACCTGCGCCTCCATGCGGAGCCGGGTAGCGCCCCGGGAAAACGGTCGGCGATCTTCATCTTCATGGAAGGCGCGCCGTCGCATCAGGATACCTTTGATATGAAGCCGGAGGCGCCGGTTGAGATCCGTGGCGAGTTCAAACCGATTGGGACGAACGTGGACGGCATCCAGATTTGCGAGCACCTGCCCCTGTTGGCACAATGTGCCGACCGATACGCGATCCTCCGCGGGATCACACACAATGTCGCCGATCACGGTCTTGCCAAGAAGTATCTCCTGACGGGAAACAAGGCCTCCCAAACGGTCAGCCATCCCGAATACGGAAGCGTTGTCAGTCGCGAATTCCCCTCGGCCAG
>DEAY01000044.1 GCA_002348345.1 Verrucomicrobia bacterium UBA2970 | reverse complement strand
GTCGGCAAGCTTGTTCGTGGTCGGTTCGAGAGAATCAACCCTTTGGCCGCGATTCTGACCGCGACATTGCATCGCGCCTGATCGACGTCGGACGAGCCGAGAGAGGCATGGTCAAACCGAGGTCATCCGTGACCAGGAAAGGGAAAGGGAAAGGGAAAGGGCTCAGTCCCAGGATTCTTCAACTTTTTGTTCTTGCCGTTTTGTTTGACTGCTTTCTTCCGTCATTCTTCTCCATGGTGATGGGTCCTTGCCCTCTCTGCGATCTGCCCGTTTCATCGGCGCTAAGCAAAGACGGCCGTGAGGGGTTTGCCGTGCCCATCCTTGGTGGCGAAGAACGGACGCTTCTCGACATCAAACGCCGTCTCGGGATTGATTCCCATCGCGGTATAAATCGTGGCATGGAGGTCTTCCATGGAGACGGGGTTCTCCACGGCAATTAAAGGACGTTCCTCTGCAGTCTTGCCGTAAAGGAATCCCTTCTTCATTCCGCCTCCGAACAGCAGCACGCTGGTTCCCCCAGTAAAGTGTCGATGCAATCCGTAATGTGTTGTCTCGGTGATCACATCCACCTTGTGGGTCGCTTGGTCCCGTGCTTCCGAGCCCGGCTTGCCTTCCATCAGGGCATCCCGACTAAACTCGGCAGCGACGATCACCAGCGTGCGCTCGAGTAAACCGCGTTCTTCCAGATCAAGCACCAGTTGAGCGATGGGACGATCAATTTCTCCGTGCAGTCGATCGACGGTAGCATGACCATTGGCATGGGTGTCCCAGTGGAGGAAGGGGACATACTCCGTGGTAACCTCCACAAATCGAGCCCCGTTCTCCACCAACCGACGGGCCAGGAGACAACCCCGACCAAAACGTCCGGTGTCATACTGTTCTCGCACTGCTATGGGTTCTTGTTCGAGATCAAAGGCGTTGCGCTCCGGGGCACTCAACAATCGGTAGGCGTTATCCATGGAACGGATCAGGGACTGTTGCTGGTAGGAACTGGCGTAATCACGTTGCGGGCTTTGATCAACCAACTGCCGAAACAAGCGATTCCGATCGGCAAAGCGTCTGGCGTCCATCCCTTCCGGCGGGCGCACTGCGGTCGCCGCTTCCTCGGGATAGGGCAGATTCATGGGGCCATACTCGCTGCCAAAGAACCCCGCCGTGGTAAAGGCCTTGAGCTCCTCTTTTTCGCCGACTCCTTCGAGGCGTTGCCCGATATTGATGAAGGGTGGCATCACATCGTTGCGAGGCCCCAATACTTTGGCCATCCAGGAGCCGAGGTGGGGTGCTGCGACCGTCACCGGCGGCACATAACCGGTATGCCAGTGATACTGATGGCGTGAGTGAAGGATGCTTCCAAGATCCGGCTGTACCACCGAACGAATCAAGGTCGCCCGATCCATGACGCTGGCAATGTTCTCGAGTCCCTGACAGATCTTGATGTGATCGACGGCTGTGTCGATCGCCGGGAAGGTGCTCAAGACGGAATCCACCCGCATTCCCGGCTCAAACGGGGCGTAGCGCTTTGGGTCGAGGGTCTCCGGCGCTGCCATCCCGCCCGCCATCCACAGCAGAATGCACGCATCGGCTTTGGCCTCGGGATGACGAATGGCACTGCCCCGAACCGGTTGCGGCGCTCCCGATATCCAAGCCGCGGTCGTGGCTGCACCCAGGCGACGGAGAAACTCACGGCGAAGCATGTCCTTGGGAAGATTCGGATCGAATGCGTCATTCATGATGGTCAGCGGAGCATAAGGAATTCAGGGGTCATCGCGATCGCCCAGAGGAAGTCAGCGACCGTCTCCTCGCTCGGAGGGGCACCCAGCGCCGCTGCAACAAAGGCACGTTCGCGGTCGGTGGGAAACCGCGTCAACATCGCCAGATAGATTTCATCCACCAGTTGCGGCCCGGGGATCTGACCGATGAAGCGCTTCGCGGCATCGGCGAGTTTCCCGGCCAGTTCATTGTTGCTGGCAAGATTCACCGCTTCCAACGTCGTCAGTTCCGATGGGCGTGAGGTGACGATTTGATCACGGTTCGGGCGACCGAGCGCTCGCATGAGCGGATTTGATTTCAGTAACGAGGCCCGCACCATCCGGGCACTGCTGACGGAGGCCTTCGCCAGGGTCGAACCAATCGCTTTATCCGTCGTGGCCTTCCATGGGCTTGCGTCAACGGAGACGGGCTTGAGCCAATCGAGCTCGGACAAATCCCATTCCAAGGGATCGCTGCCACGGGGCACTTCCTGACTCACCTGCCAACGATGATCCGTCAGAAAGATTTCGTCCGAACCATCTTCAAACACCAACCGGATGACACAGAAGGCCCCGGCGGGATTGGGTGAGCTACCCTTGTTTTCAGCGACAATAAGGAGCGTGTTCTGGACTTGAATGAGATGGCTGAGGCTGGCCGAATCAAGCTCGTTCCACTTTTTGCCATCCACGATTTTGTGTCCGTTGAGATAAAGCACGTATTCGTTATCAACGGCAGCGATGATCCCCGCTGAGCGAACGGGTTGGGCGACAACAAAGTCCCGTCGGAGCAGAATCTTATCACCGGCGGGAGGCGGTCCGGGGGTCGCCGAGGGTCCCCAGATCCACTGGCTCTCGAATGAGAGCTCTTTTTCCAATTGCGGATCGATCCTGCCACGGGCCACGGGAGCGTCCCAGGCAAGCGGTGCCGTGCCGCTGATTTGCCAAACGGCATCGACGATTTGCTCGGCACTCAAACGTTTGGGGTGGGGCCCGGTAAAGATATCGTCACCCAGTTCCCCGGGGGACTCGTGATTGGCCGTTCGACTTTGATAGGCATCGGAGCCCACGATGCGTCGAAGGACGTGTTTCAAATCATAACCATGATCCTGGAAATCGACGGCAAGCCAATCGAGTAGATCTTCGCTCCAAGGCTTGGTTTGCATGGCATCGAGCGGATGCACGATGCCACGTCCCAGCAATTGCCCCCAAAGACGATTCACGATGGTACGGGTCACGCGCCCATTCTCCGGGTGGGTCATCAGTGCAGCGAGTTGCCGGAGCCGTTCGTCGCGGGACGCATCCGGATCGATCTGCCCGATCTCGGGGAACATCCAGGAGGGGCTTGCGAACTCGCCCGTGGGTTTGTCGCATCGATGCAACTCGAGGGGATCCTCCGAATAAACCGCGGCGAGGCCGTAAGCATCCTGCAACGTCCATCGATCGATAAAGCTATCGTGGCAAGACGCGCACTTCATATTGATGCCGAGAAACGATTGCGAAAGACTCTGGGAAAACTGAATCGGTAAGGTCTGCCCGGCGCTGACGGTGCCACGCCATTTGATCCCGTTGATGAACCCCTTGCTCCCCTCATCACTCGGAGCAACGAGCTCGCGGACCATCCCATCAAAGGGTTTGTTGGACATCAATGCCTCGTAGAGCCACTCACTGATCTGCGTGCGCCCCCCGGTGATGAACCCCGTCCCGTCGTAGTCGTTGCGCAATAGGTCATTCCAAAAGGTCAGCCAGTGTTCCGTATAGCTGAGATCATCTGACAGGAGCTCGTCCACCAGCTTCTCCCTCTTGTCAGGAGCGGAATCCGCGAGAAAGGACCGGACCCGTTCTCCCGTAGGCAGTAATCCCGTCAAATCAAGGAAAACGCGCCGAAGAAAGGCCGCATCATCTACCAAGCCCGGACGGTTCAGATCCCTTTTTGATCGCCAGGCATCAATGATTCGATCGATCGGGTTTGTTCGGCCATCAACAACGGGTGGAAGTTCGGGACGGTGAGGGGAAAATGGCGGTTCCCAAACCGCTTCGCCAAATGTAAACCCGGCTTCCCAACGCATGCCTTCCTCGACCCAGCGCTCGAGGACTGCGATCTGTTGTGCCGGCACCCGTGGCTTATCCTTGGGCGGCATTTGCTCCTCTGGATCAGTCTCACCGATGAGGTCGAGGAAGAGGGAATCCGCGGCCATGCCGGGAACGGCTGCCTCGTGTTCCAAAATGAGCTCTCGCCGGTTGATCGAAAAGCCGCCTTTGGAGCTCCCGCCTCCGTGACACTCGACACAGTGCTCTTGGAGAATTGGCACCACCTCATGCGCAAAATCCACCTCTGCCGCAGGAAGCGAGAGAACTAGGAAGGCGTCCAAGGCGAGTGCAATTGTCGTGATTCCTTTCATGAAGTCCGGACGGCTTTCCGGAATGCTAAACTGGTGTCAAAAGAAGCACAATTCCCATCATCAAGCAAGCTGGCCGAATGGCGCCCGCACTCGAGGGTTTCAAACTCATCTGCTACTCGATAGGAGCGTCAGTGCACCCGTTCTCCATGATGTGGGAAGGATTGGCTTCTCGGCTAGAAAGGCTTGTTGAATCGGTCGGTTGAACGAATCTGCTCTTGCGTTGCAGATGCGACCGCAGCGATTCAAACCCACAAGCCTTCGTTCTTTAGAAGCAGCGATCCATCGCCGCTTTGCATCGCTGGCGAAACAGGTCCGGTCAGACGGGCGAACCCGGCTCCAAGAAGCTTTCCCTGGAGCTCAATGGTTTGGTCGCGACGCTGCTCCATCAGCTGCGTTGATTGCCGCTGACCTTTCGAATTTCGTTGAAGGAGAGAAGGTCGGACTCAGGCCATGATCTGGTCGAGCACCTTGTTGGCGATGTCGAGGAACTGTTCCGATTGCAGGGGTGAGATCGAGTTGAGATACCCCTCTCCAACGACTTCCTCGGGCAGGCTGTCGGCGATTGAAGGGGCCACGCCGTAGAGGTCGTGCAAGGTGTTGCCATATTCCGTCTTGGTCAACCGGCGGATCACGAAGGGACCGGGATCGCGCGGAAAGAGGTGCTTGAGTGTGCCGATCCATTCGACGAATTGGTGCCGCTCCTCATCGGTCGGAATCTTGGCGGCATCCTCCGGGGGCATGTCGTGCACCCTGACGTTTGCCACCGCCTTCTTCCAGTGGAGGAACGAGGACGCGTTGCCGGGACTCTTGAGCGCCGACCTGAGATTGATCCCTCCCTTGGGTCGGGGTCCGTGGCATCTCAAACAGTATTTTTCGACGAAGGGTTTGACCTTCTCCTCGAAAGTCTGTTTGACCTCGGCTCGTCGGGTTGTCTCCTCGGGGATCTCGCTGCTGCTCTCCGCCCATCCAAGGGAGACCAAGGAAATCGCGAGGGCGTAGGGGATCAACGGGAACGGCACGGGCAGGATTCGGATGGCACGATCCCCATGACACTCCGAGCAGATAGGATGGGGCTTCACCCGTTGGGATGGCCGGTCCGATAGCGGAT
>DEAY01000213.1 GCA_002348345.1 Verrucomicrobia bacterium UBA2970 | reverse complement strand
GATTCCCATCAAGGCAATCCCCGACCAGCGAAAGGCGCGCCCAATCACGGCGTCGTCAACGTGATCTGTTACTTCAAGGCCATCCTCTGGCTCCGGATCCGAATCCCGCATGGCCATGATCTAACTCAGATCCGGGAGCGGAGCAACCCCAAGCGTTCCGGCGGGAAGGTTGAAGGGAGGCAATGACCTACCGCCCCGGGGCCCCGGCGCGCTGTAAATCATAAATCACCACACCTTGGGCGGCGTTCCGGGCTGCGGGGTTTTCCTCCCTGGCAATGGCAATCACTTGATCGCGGGCGTTGTTGTCCACCCGATACCGTTCATGAAGAGCGCGATGCTCCTGGGCCTTGGCCTCATCGCCGAGGAGGGCAAAGATGATTCCAAGGTTGTGGTGGGCCGTCTCGTTCTCCGGATCCAACGCCAGCGTCTTGGCGAAGGTATCAACGGCCAACTGCAGGGTGGATTGATACTCTGCCGGGCGCGATCTCACGGTTGTCGATTTCGCGTAATACGTGAGGCCCAGCTCGTTGAGCACCTGGTAGTCTTTCGAAAAATCAAACCCCCGTTCCTCCAACTCCGGATAGCGATCTTCCAGGACGCTTCGAAAATCTCTAATGGCCTCGTCAAACAATCCGTTCTGTTTATTCACCAGGGCATTGAACCAGGCCAGCGTCCAACGCGGTGCCGGCGGATCGAAATGGGTCGCCCGTTGCAAAGCCTCAACCGCCTCGGTCACCCGACCCTCCTGCAAATACACCCTCGCCAGGTTGAGCGGCCCATCAGGGCGCCCGCCTTGCTCCACCTTCTCAAAGGCTTGTTCCGCCTGCCGAAGTTGACCCTTGTCACTCCCAGCGCCACTTTTGAGCAACAGCCCGATGCCGTAGTCATTCCACCGCTGCCATTCTGGGATCGTTGACGATTCCGAGTCCGGGCCCTGGCCATTGACCGAGAGCACCACTTCATCCCGCGCCATCTCGGTGATCGGGAGATTGTTCACAAAGTCCGGACCATAAACATGCTGCATGTAGGTTGTGTCAAACTTGCGGTAATTCACCTTCGCACTCACCGTCAGCGGGCCGGTCACGTCCTCGGGCACCTGCAGCCGATAGTGCATGACACTCGCCGCTCCAGGGGGAATCTGGTTATTGTAAAGCGGCGTAAAGATATCCTGCGCGTTGCGCCGGTCGATTCGCTTCCCGAATCGGTCCAACATGTAGACGTTGACAAAGTGGGACCAAGGATCCACCCGCCGATCCTCATCCAGCCCTCCGCTCTTGCCGACGATCCCCTCCTTCGATCGCACCTCGATCTCAACCCAAACCTGGTTGGAGTCGGTCGTTCCCTGGGTGAACAAGTGACCGAGGGTCAGCGTTCGTAAAACCACCTCAAGGAGGTAGGTTCGGCCCGGCTCCAAGGTGGGCGCCAAGGGGCGGAGCGGTGCCCTCAGAAGGCCATCAATGGTGCCCCCTTCCCGGATTCCAAAAAGATCGATTCGGACCGAGTCCTCGAGAATCGCCTGCTGAGCCTTGACCGCTTCGTCATCGCCCCGAATCGCCGGCACGCCCGTGTTGCCCCCTGGGAACAGGTGGTCATGAATGGAAGGCGTCGTTCCTTCACCAAACAACCGTGCGCCAAAGTCGTTGGACGCCTGGAGGGGCATGTGGCAACCGTTGCAGTTCGATTCCGCCTTCGGCGGGTAGTAAAAGGATTTCGCATTGCCGCCCGACACCCCGCTGATAAGGAAGTTGTCGTAGTGATTCTGCCCGCGAAGCCACTCCTTGTAGTGGGTCAACTCAAAAGGCAAGCTCACCTTGTGGCAGGTCGAGCAAAACTCAGCCGTTTGGTGAAGCGGTTTGAGGAACGTTTTTTTGTGAAACGCCGGTTTCGCCTTGACCATTTGCCGGTTGATGAACCGCAGCAATCGATTTTCGCTCTTGGCAAAGGGATAGTGAATGGGTTCCTCAATCGTGTAGTCCGCGTTTCCCCGGGGACTGTTCACATGAGTGATCGCGTGACAGGCGGTACAGGTGATCCCCGCCTTCGCGGTCGGATGATTCCTCATGTCGAAGTTGGGATCGTCAAAGGCGCCGCTAAAAAACGGCACGAGATCATGACAACCGGCGCACCATCGAGAGGCCTGTACATTCCCGTCCCGCTCCATCAGCACCTCCCGCGTCTCACTGATGCTGAAGAGATAGGGCTCGTTGTTGAAGGAACTGAAGCGGTGAGCGCTATGAAACCATCCCTCATAGGCATCGGGGTGACACTCCATGCAATACTGATCCATCATCAACGTCTCGGCCGGGATAAAGTTTCCGCTGGCCGTCCGAGCCAAGGAGGGTTCGAAATACTGGCTCCCCTCTTTTGGTCCCACCACATTCCACTTCCGAGGATCCTGGGCGTGGAAGAGCACCATTCCCAACACGATCAATCCCACCGCCACCATCCAGGTCAGCCCCACGCGCCACTTGATCCTGGGACCGGCGAGCCGGTGAAGGACATACAGCCACACCGCCACGAGTGGGCTCAGAACATGGATCCAATAAGCGCCGGATCGGGTGTCGGGATTTCGGATTTCAAACCCCTCCACCCGCATCAACACGATTCCCGAAATCAGGAGGGCGAGACTGACACCGAATAAGGCATAACCAACCCTGACGGCCCGACGATTCGGACGATCGTGGGCGTTTCGGATATGCCCGATTCCAAAAACGATGAACGGACCCAGCAAGAGCAATCCCAGGAGCAGATGCCCCAGAAACATGAGTTGGTAGAAATAATTCTGGTAGGTCTCTCCCTGCAGCCACTCGAGAAAGGTGATGCTTGCCAGGTAGGCCGAATTCGCCCCCAGGAGCGCCACCAGTCCTAACACGATGAAGAAGACCACACGCAACCGTGAACCGATCGCTCGAACGTATCGTCGTCGCTCTGGAGGGCTGGAATGGGCTACGTCTTCGGACACCGTTTTCTCGTCGTCACCTCCACCATACCCCAAGTTTGGGGCGTTGAAAAACCTAGTTTCAAACTTTTTATAAATCGATTAAATCACCCCCATGTCGATCGCCGAAAACCTCCAACGGATCCAGCAACGGATCCTTGCCGCCTGCCAGCGATCCGGACGCGATGCCCATGAGGTGACTCTGATCGCGGTCAGCAAGGGTCACAGCCCCACCCGAATCCGCGAAGCGTGGGATGCCGGACTGACCCTTTTTGGAGAGAACAAGGTTCAGGAACTCAAACTCAAAGTTGGTCAATGCCCCGGTGCCATCCAATGGGAATTTATCGGCCACTTACAGACCAACAAGTGCCGGGAGGCCGCCTATCACGCCCGGCTGATCCATGCGGTGGACCGACTCAAGCTAGCGAACGCGCTTCAACAAGCGGCCGAAAAGCTTTCCAAGACGATTCCCGTTCTTTTGGAAGTCAATGTCTCTGGAGAAGCCTCCAAACACGGCTTCTCACCCGCCGAACTCTTGGAGCAACTGGATGAATTAAACCAGCTGGATCGCCTTGAAATCCACGGTCTCATGACCATGGCCCCATGGAGCAAGGATCCTGAGAATGCCCGCCCTCATTTTCGGGCCCTCAATGAACTCAGAGGAAAGGCCGAGGACCAATTGGGTGCTCCCCTGACGGAATTAAGTATGGGCATGAGCGGTGATTTTGAGGTGGCCATCGAGGAAGGGGCCACGCGGCTCCGGTTGGGCACGGTTCTTTTTGGGCAACGGACGTGAGCCTGAAGGACCCCGCCCGGGCTCCAGCATTTACAATCGGGTTTGATGCTCTAAGGTCGCGCCGATGGATTTGAGCGTGGAAACATTTCAATCCGAAATTACCGACGCCCTTCGAAGCTATGACAAATACGTCATCTGTCTCGACAAACCTCCCGAAGACTGCAAGGCGGCGCTCCTCCGTCTCTTGGAGAAGGCCATTCGGGCCTACCTCGACCGGGGACCGGGCCTTCGGCACGGCATCGCTCTCGACCGTCAGGTGACGATCATTCTGAGCCAGTCCGAGACCGACACGCCACTCTGCGGGATTTACTTCAACCTCCACTCTCCCTATCACAAACCGTCCTAGAAGGCTCCCGCCCGAGACCATCCTCGAAATCGCCTGCTTCCGGCCTTGTGTGACTTCCGACCTTCGTTAATCTAATCGAGCTTGACCGGGGCGAGTCCCAAACGCGCCGCCGAGGCTGAATTGGAATCCCTTCAAGGATCGAAATGAAACAAACATACCCACTCTTAGCCGCTTCCTGTTTGGGTCTCGGCTGTTTCCTCCCTATGAATTCGACCCAGGCCGCCGGCCTCACCTACCCCGAGACCAAGAAGATCGAGCAGATCGATGATTACCATGGAACCGAAGTAGACGACCCCTATCGTTGGCTTGAGGATGACGTGCGGGAATCCTCCGACGTTGAGGCCTGGGTCAAGGCACAGAACGAGGTGACCTTCAACTACCTCAAGCAACTCGATCACCGTGAATCCATCGAGGCCCGGCTCACCGAACTCTGGAATTACGAGAAGATCGGCACCCCCTTCAAGCGGGGCGACTGGTATTATTTCTGGAAGAACGACGGGCTTCAGAATCAAAGCGTCCTCTATCGCCAACGCACCCTGCAAAGCGACCCGGAATTGGTGGTTGACCCCAATACCTGGTCCGAAGATGGAACGGTGGCCCTGGGCTCGGTTTCCTTCTCCGAGGATGCCACCCACATGGCCTACAGCATTCAAGACGGCGGTTCCGATTGGCGAACCTGGCGAATCATGCACCTCGACACCCGTAGGATTCTCGACGAGGAGCTTCAGTGGATCAAGTTCAGCGGGATCAGCTGGACGAAAGATAGCCGAGGGTTCTTCTACAGTCGCTTTCCGACGCCGGAGGAAGGGGACGCCTTTCAGTCCCTCAACAAGAACCAAATGGTCTATTATCACCGGATTGGCCAGGCCCAGGATCACGACGTGCTGGTCTATCAACGCCCCGATCAACCGGACTGGGGATTCAATGCCACCGTTACCGAGGACGGCCGTTATCTGATTCTCACGGTTTGGAAAGGCACGGACGATCGCTATCGCGTGCTCTACCGGGACCTCCTGGAACCGTTCGCCTTTCCAATCGATCTCATCGACAACTTCGACCACGAGTACACGTTTGTGGGGAACGACGGCCCCGTCTTTTATTTCAAAACGAATCTGGAAGCCCCCAACGGGCGCGTGATCGCCATCGACATCCGACGTCCCGCGGAACGACGTGAAATCATTGGCGAATCCGCCAACGCCCTCGATCAGGTCGGAATCGTCGGCAATGTGTTTGTCACGGAATATTTGAAGGACGCCAAAACCCAGATCAAACTCTACAGCATGGCCGGTGAGTTCGTTCGTGAAGTCACCTTTCCCGGCATCGGCACCGCCAGTGGGTTCGGAGGAAAGCGGACGGACATGGAAACCTTCTACTCCTTCAACAGCATCAACCGGCCGGCGAGCGTCTATCGCTACGACATCCTAAGCGGCGAGAGTCAGCTCATTCGCCAGCCCGAGGTGAAGTTTGATCCGGAGGACTTCGTCGTCAAGCAGGTCTTCTTCCCCAGCAAAGACGGAACACGGATCCCGATGTTCATTGCCCATCGGAGAGACCTCAAACCAGAGGGAGCCCTGCCGACCCTGCTGTACGGTTACGGTGGGTTCAATATTTCGCTTCCACCCCGGTTCTCAATCAGCCGGCTGGCCTGGATGGAAATGGGGGGCGTCTTCGCCCAGGCGAATCTCCGCGGGGGAGGGGAATACGGAAAGGCTTGGCATCAGGCAGGGACCAAACTGAACAAACAAAACGTCTTCGATGACTTTATCGCCGCCGCCGAGTGGCTCATCAAGAATGACTATACCAATTCCGATCGACTCGCCATCCAGGGCGGCAGCAACGGGGGGCTTCTGGTCGGAGCTTGCCTGAATCAACGCCCGGATCTCTACGCTGCGGGACTCCCGGCGGTGGGCGTCATGGACATGCTTCGGTTTCAGCAGTTCACGGCCGGACGCTTCTGGGTCGATGACTACGGTTCCTCCGATCATCCCGAGGAGTTCAAAGCACTTTACGCCTATTCCCCCTACCACAATCTGAAGCCCGGAACCGCCTATCCCGCAACGCTTGTCACGACCGCCGATACCGACGATCGGGTCGTGCCAGGGCATAGTTTCAAATATGCGGCTCGCTTACAAGAATACCACCGAGGGGCCAATCCGGTGCTCATTCGGATCGAGACACGGGCAGGTCACGGTGCCGGCAAACCGACGAGCAAGGTCATTGAGGAGATCGCCGACCTCTGGGCCTTCCTGGTGGAAAGCCTCGACTTTGAGCCCCTGCGAAAGTAGGAATTCGCTCAATCAAACCCGCGTCATTCCCAAACCATTTCGGATCGGAGCAGTGAATCAGACGAGGCGGCGGCACGGCTAATCTCGGAGGCACCGCCGACTCGATTTTGACGAGTGAGTCTCTCGATGCAATAAAGTCATCGAAAAGACGGTCTGGTTTCATTGAATCCCAGGCGGACGCCGACTCACATCGACCGTTGAGTTGAATGAATGAGATAATGATGAAATCTGTTTCTCCCCTGATTCTTCTGATTCCGATCCTCGGGATCGCCGGTTCTCTCGAGGCCGCTCCGGAGGCTTTCCAAATTGGCGCCCATAACGTCGATCAACTCCCCGAAGGCAAAGAAGCCGATGGCATCCTCCACGACCTGATCATCCGCAACCAGGAGATTGAGGCCCTCATCGGTTTCAATAGCCCACGGAGAAGAGCCAACGCCTTCGCCTACTATGTCGAGGGGGGGTTTTCACCTGGATGTCTCTACGATCTTGGTCTCAGAGGGAAAGCGAATGATCAGATGACGGTCTTCAGCCCTTCGAACCAACAAGGCCGGGTCACCTCGGTTCGAATCCTGAGTGACGGGTCCGATGGAAGAGCGGTCATCGAAACGCGCGTGTCCGCGGCAATGAACCATCAGCTCGAGAAGACCCATCGTTACATTCTTGAAGAGGCCTGGAACGGGATCCTGATTACCACGACCCTGAGCAACCGGGCCGAGGCATCGAAGACCGTTCCCACCACCGATCGGTGGACCCGATTCGACGCCGGACACGGGACGGCCCTAGGAGTTCGATGGGCGCAGTCGGTCGATCCGGCGGACAAACATGGCTATGCTGTCGCTTGGGTTCCGCAGGAGGGCTC
>DEAY01000370.1:538-8860 GCA_002348345.1 Verrucomicrobia bacterium UBA2970 | reverse complement strand
AGGCGGAAGGAGTATCTCTTGAACCGTTTGGCATGGCGAGTGAAGAAGGGCTACGTCGACGCCGGGTCGATCGCGGGGAGTGGCCGATACGATTCTTCGAATGGGCGCGGGAGTTTCCGGTTTCAATCGACCGGGATGAATCGGCATTCGTTTGGCAGCTGGCTCGATAAACTCCTCCCATCCGATCGATGGGGCGAAGCGGAGCTCAAAATCAGCGGTGAGTTGGACTATCGTCGTGGGAGGGAAACGTTGTTTCGGGGCAAGGCTGCCATGGGGCCACGAGGACTCGATGAATCCGAGAGGAAAGGGGTGGCGCCTCCGGGCTTCGAGATTGGCGCAGAGGGAACGGTCTCGCCATCTCTCATCGAATTGAGTGCTGGCACTCTCAAGTTTGCCGAAACCTCCCGCGCCATGAATCAGCTCCAGTTCCGCTCAACAATCCCTCTCGAGGGAGACAGTCGGGTGGCCGCGCTGACCCTGAGCGGGGAAAAGCTTGATTTGGACCGATACCGCAATGGGTGGCGAATGATGTTACCGGCCTTGGTCAAGGGAGGGGGGATTCAAGGGGATTCGCCGAAATCCCAGGGTCGCGGTCGACAGAAGGCCATCATTCGAGTCGACGGCCGCTTGGGGGAGCTTCTCTGGGCGGACACGGTCTTATCCAATCTCAGTGTGAAGGCGACTTTAGGGCCAGGAATGGTCGCCGTGGATCAGATCGAAGTCAGTTTGGGAGAGGGGAAGATTCGTGGCCGGCTTGCCTCAAGGCGGTTGGAGGAATCCAACGAGGTTTCCATCGATTTGTCAGGGGAAGGTTTGCCTCTCCCGATGCTGCTTCGGGGGGGAGGGATTGAGCCAGCGGTTTCCATCGAAGGCGATCTGGACACCCGGATCGTGGGCGAGTGGCGCTGGACGGATGCCGGGCTCCGCGAACCCTCAATCCAGGGACAATGGCAGGCCCTGGTTTCGGAGATGGAGGGCAATTGGTCTTTGGCGAATGCGCCTGGATGGGTTGATCCGATGGTCCGGGCCCTCAATCTAAAACCCGAAAAGGGAATTAGCCCTCGATCGATGTCGCTGCAGGTCCGGCTCTCTGGGCGAGAGGTGGAGGTCGAAAACATCAGGGTTCGGAGTGATTCGATTGAGTTTCAAACGCAGGGTGTGATTGAGTTGCGCCCCAAGTGGAAGCAGAGCCCTGTCAATCTTCCCGTGAGGGTTTCGAACCGGCTCCCGGAAGCCCAGAGGGCCGTCGTCAATGAACTACCGTCTTTCCTTTCCGTGGCAGGCACATTGGCGGCACCTCAACTGGTTTGTGACCAATCGGTGGTGGCGGATTGGATCAACTCGCGTTGGGAGCAGAACGAGACCGGGGGGCACGGGGAGGATTCGCGGCATCAAGATTGATTTTCTCCCGAGGATTCGATTGATTACGGGAACGATATGAACGACGTGATCCGCTATCTCCGAGATCAACAGGACCGGTTTGTCGATGAACTGTGTGAATTCGTGGCCATCCCCAGTGTTTCCGCTCAATCCAAACATCGCGCGGATCTTCAGAGGGCTGCCGACTGGCTGGTCTCGCATTGTCGGGAGCTCGGCCTCAAGACAAAACTCCACCGAACGGCCGGGCATCCCATCGTCGTGGCGACGACCCGCTCCGTACGATCGCGGAAGAAACCCCACTTTTTGGTCTATGGGCATTACGATGTTCAACCGGCCGAACCCTTTGAGCTGTGGGACACACCGCCGTTCGAACCGACGATCCGTGGAGACTCGCTGATCGGCCGGGGGGCGAGTGATAACAAGGGGCAGCATTTCGCCCACTTGAAGGCCGTCGAGGCCTACCGGGCGACCCAGACCGAGCTTCCCTGTGATGTCACCTTTGTCATCGAGGGGGAAGAGGAGGTGGGAAGTGAAAGTTTGGGGACATTCCTGGAGAAGCATCGGAAGGATTTCGATGTGGAGGGTGTCGTCGTTTCTGACAACGGGATGCCCAGTCTTCGGCATCCGGCCCTGACCTATGGGTTGCGCGGCGTCGTGGCCTTTGAAGTCCATCTCACGGGGCCCGATCGAGATCTCCATTCCGGGATATACGGCGGAGCGGTCGACAATCCAGCGATGGTCCTTTGCCAGTTACTGGCGTCCCTGCGTCGGGCGGATGGGCGAATTGCCGTCCCAGGGTTTTATGATGGGATCGAGCCGTTGCGGCGTTTCGAGCGAGAGCAGCTAAATCGATATCCCGAGTCTGAAGCCGCTCTGAAGCGACAACTCGGGGTGAAGGCCCTTTTCGGGGAGCGGGGTTACAGCGCGGTGGAGCAACGAGCCGCAAGACCAACCCTTGAAATCAACGGGTTGACCAGCGGCTATCAGGGGGAGGGGAGTAAGACAATCGTCCCATCGACAGCCTCTGCAAAGGTCACTTGCCGCCTGGTGCCTGCCCAAAAACCGATCCACGTGCTGAGGGTGATCAAGCGATTCTTGACGGAGCGATGTCCGAAGTCGGTCCGACTCAAATTCGAGCCGGGCCATGCGGGAGAAGCTTATTGCGTGTCCCCCACCGGTTCCCACGCCCAGGCGGCGATGAGAGCGCTCAAGCAGGCCTTTGGCCGACCGCCGATTCTCATGCGGGAGGGAGGATCGATTCCGATTGTCACTGACTTCAAGAAGATTCTGGGAGTCGATACGCTCCTTTTGGGGTTGGGATTGCCCGATGACAAGGTTCACTCGCCCAATGAGAAAATGAGTCTGACCGCGTTCCACCGAGGAACGGAGATGAGTGCTCATTTGTGGGACGAGCTTGCCCGAACCAGTGCTCGTTAACCCTTGATTCATGGCAACGATCGACAGGATCGTTCGGAATCTCCCTCCTTGCAGTCTTTGCTTTACTCGACTTTTGAGGAAGACCTAGATTGCGGGGGTGTCGGAATCGCTCCTGGTAAAGGAAATCTATCTCAGCGTTCAGGGGGAAAGTAGTTGGGCGGGATTGCCGTGTGTCTTTGTGCGGTTGACCGGCTGCGATCTCCGATGTTCCTATTGCGACTCGGCCTACGCGTTTCGGGGAGGCCAGGCAATGAGCGTGGCACAAGTCCGGGAATCGGTTCGCCGTTTCGGCGGGTTTGGGGGTGACGCGATCAATCATGGACGCTTGCCACTGGTTGAATTGACGGGAGGCGAGCCGCTCCTCCAAAAGGCTGTCTTCCCCCTCATGGAGGGTTTGTGTGAAGCGGGTCACCAGGTGTTGTTGGAGACGAGCGGAGCTCACGACATCGGTGAGGTTCATCCATCGGTCTGCCGGATTGTTGATCTGAAGTGTCCTTCGAGCGGGGAGACGGCCCGGATGGTTTGGGAGAATATTGACAAACTCCGGTCGACTGACGAGGTGAAGTTCGTGATTGCCACCCGGGAGGATTACGAGTGGGCTCGAGATCAATTGACCCGGCACCGGTTGGTGCAACGGTGTTCCGTGCTCTTCTCGTGCTCAGCACCCCTGAGCGAGGGACAGCAATGCGATGAACTCCACGATGCGCCTCCGGTGGAGCAGGTCCTGACTCGGGAAGCACTCGTCGACGCCATTCTTGCAGACCGGCTTCCCGTTCGTTTCCAGTTGCAGATGCACAAATTCATATGGCCCCCTGATCAGCAAGGAGTTTGACTGCGCCTGGACATGCCTGAATCCCGTCGTCAGCAGGTTCTTGATTGCCTCCGGCAATTTGAATCGCCCAACGTCACCTATCTGCCATCGGACAGTCAGTGGCCGATGGTATGGAACCGGGCTCGTGGGATGGAGGTATGGGATGTGGAGGGAAACACCTTCATGGATTTCACCGCTGCGTTTGGCGTGGCGGCGGCAGGCCATGCGGCCCCCGCTGTGGTTCGGGCCGGCCGAGCCCAGATGGGCTGCCTGCTGCATGCCATGGGAGATGTGCATCCGCATCCTCTCAAAGGGGAACTTGCCCGACGGCTCAGCGATTTGACGTTTGGTCGCTGGACCGAGTCGGGGGTGAAAACCCACGGCAAGGTTGTCTTTTGTAACTCGGGTTTCGAGTCGATCGAAGTTGCGCTCAAGACCGCATGCCAGGCGACGGGTCGGGACCGGGTTCTCGGCTTCAGCGGGGCCTATCATGGATTGGGTTATGGCGCGCTCGTGACCACTCACCGAAGCCATTTTCGGGGGCGGTTTGGTCAGCAGCTTGCTCACTTTGCCGATTGGGTCGATTTCCCCGAGGCCGAGGATGCGCTTGCGAGGGTTCGTTCTTGTTTGGAAGAGCGGCTTATGCGAGGAGGCTATGGAGCGATTCTCGTTGAGCCGGTCCAGGGCCGGGGCGGTATTCGCGTGCCCCCTCCGGGGTTTCTCTCCTTGTTGCGCGAATTGTGTGATGCGCATGGAACCTTGTTGATCGTCGATGAAGTCTTCACTGGATTTGGTCGAACCGGAAAGTGGTTTGCCTGTGAACATGACAGGGTTGTTCCGGATTTGATCTGCCTGGGAAAGGCCCTGACCGGGGGGTTTCCCCTCTCAGCCATGGTTGGGGAAGCGGCGCTGATGGATCGGGCCTGGCCCAAGAGTTCCGGTGAGGCGATCCACACCAGCACCTACCTGGGCCATCCCGTGGGATGTGCGATGGCGCTGGCTCAGTTGGAGATTCTCGAGCGCCGCCGCTTGGTGGAGCGAAGTCGCCGAATGGGGGAGTATTTCTTGAGGTCCCTCCGGGAATCAACGCTGGGAGACCAGTCAGGCGTTTCTCTTCGAGGGAGGGGACTGATGGTTGGAATTGAGTTCAGGGATCACCAATGCCAACCTGATTCCCGCCTTTCTCTCCAATTGTTGGAAGACTTGTTGGAGCAGGGCTACATTGTGTTACCGGACGGGGATCAAGGACAGGTGATCGGACTGACGCCGCCCTTGATCGTGTCGAAATCCCAGATCTCCTCTTTCGTTTGTGTTTTGGAGGAACTTTACCAGAGAGCGATCGCTTCATGAACCTTTCCGAAATCAAGCAACTGCTTGCCGAGGGGAACCTGAAACTCACCAAATCGCTGGGGCAGAATTTTCTGCACGATGGGAATCAATTGGACCGGATCGTCGAGCTGGGAAAACTCACGGCAAGTGATTGTGTCCTGGAAATCGGCCCTGGATTGGGGCCCTTGACGGAACGGTTATTGCCGAATTGCGGGCAGTTGCTTGCCATCGAGAAGGACGGCCGCCTAGTGGAGATCCTCGAGAATCGGTTTTCATCGGAGGCGACCTTGAGCCTCATCCATGCTGACGCACTCAAATGGCTAAGTCAGAACCCCGACCGCGATTGGCGATCATGGAAGCTCGTCGCCAACTTGCCTTACTCGGTGGCATCCCCCATTTTGGTGGAGCTCGCCTTGTCCGCTCAGGGGCCTGAGGCCATGGTTGCAACCCTCCAACTTGAGGTGGTGCAGAGGATTCGAGCCCGACCCAAGTCAAAGGAGTATGGTGTTCTGACACTCCTGATTCAACTGCACTACCAACCCGGTCCGTATTTCAAGGTCCCCGCATCATGCTTCTATCCTCAGCCGGACGTGGCATCGGGCTGTCTTCGATTGGTCCGTCGGCAGGCGGGACTCCTCAGGCAGGAGGAGGTTGCGCTCTTTGTCCGATTGGTAAAAGTCGGATTTGGACAACGGCGCAAAGTCATGCTGAAATTGCTCAAGTCGGTGTGTCCTTTAGAAGTCCTGGAGGCGGTCTATGCCCGAGCAGGGTTGGATTCCCGAGTCCGGGCCGAGGCCGTTTCACTGGAGGAATTTGTCGAGTTGACCCGGGGAATTGCCGCGGCGAAGAGGAGGATGGTGGATGGAAGAGATTTTTGACGAAGTCAATGAGAGCGATGAGGTGATCGGGCAAAGGCCGCGTTCGGAGATTCATCGGCTCAAGCGAAAGCATCGGGCGGTCCACATTCTCGTTTTCAACGACAAAGGAGAGCTCTTTGTTCAGAAACGATCGATGAAAAAAGATTGTTTTCCAGGGAAGTGGGATTCCTCAGCGTCAGGTCACTTGGATCAAGGGGAGGCCTATGATGTTTGTGCGGGGCGCGAGCTCGAGGAAGAAATCGGACTTTCTGCCGGAGAGACCCTGGAAAAACTTTTCAAGATCGACGCCTGTCCAGAAACCGGGGAAGAATTTGTCTGGGTCTATCGATGCTGGGCCAATGGTCCCTTTCGCCTTCAGCCGGACGAAGTCGATGAAGGGGCATGGGTGAGTCGGGAGGCGCTTGGCGAGTGGATTGGGCGGACACCGGACGATTTCGCGAGCGGGTTTCTTCTGGTATGGGAGCGGTATCGGCAGATCGATCCCGATGATGAGTGATTTTTGGATTGGTATTGATCTGGGTGGTTCGAGCGTCAAGGCCCTCGCCGTGACTCCCTCAGGCGAGCGGATTGATAGCCGGCGTCGAGATTTTGAAGAGGGTGATTCCCTGGCCTGGTTGGGGGTGATCCAGGAGATGGTCGCTGTTTTCGAGGAAACGCAAGGGCGCCCCGCGGCCGGGATTGGGCTTTCGGCACCCGGCCTTGTCTCCCCGGATCGACGTTCTATCCGGAATATGCCAGGGCGTTTGAAGGGCCTGGTGGGGTTAGATTGGACGGAGCAGTTGAGACGTGATCGTCGTGTGCCCGTTCTCAACGATGCCCAGGCGGCGCTGGCGGGCGAGGCGTGGGTCGGAGCCGTGCGAAACATCGAGAATGTGCTCTTTTTGACGCTTGGCACCGGGGTAGGTGGTGCGGTGAAGGTGGATGGTCGGATCTTGGGAGGCGCGATCGGTCGTGCGGGACATGTCGGGCATATCTGTCTCGATCCCAAGGGGAAACCCGATATTTGTCGAACCCCGGGGAGTCTAGAGTTGGCGGTTGGCAATTGTTCGATCCAACTTCGAACGGAGGGCCGGTATGGGTCGACCCACGAGCTGGTCGAGGCGGTGAAGGCGGGGGATTCCGTGGCCGCGCGGTATTGGCGGGACACCATTCACCACCTGGCCTGTGGCATTGTCTCCCTGGTAAATGTGCTGGATCCCGAGGTGGTGGTCGTTGGAGGCGGGATCGCCGCGGCGGGGGTGACGTTGTTTGATCCCTTGTCTAAGGCGGTGGAAGAGCTGGAATGGGTCGTTTCGGATCACCGCGTTCAGATCCGGCCAGCCAGGCTCGGGGAGTGGGCCGGTGCCTTTGGGGCGGCCCAGATCGGGGGGGGGGCTTCATAAGACGGTGGACAACGAGGCTTTTTCGAGGTCGGATGGGGGCGATGAGGGGAAGGGTGACCCGAAGATCGGATCGAGAGAACGCGAGGCTTGGGTGAATGTCCCCCTCGACATTGCCATTCCAATGGACGATTTGCAGGATGCGATGGACTGCAGTCTTGCGCTGGCAAGTCAGGAAATCTCGAGTCAGATTGAGCGGCCGACCGACGAGATTAGGGAATTCCGGCTGCTCGTCGAGCGCCATGAACAAGTGCGCGCCCTCGAGACGATTCGACGGTTTCGGGATGAGAACCGTCGATGGGGTTGGCGACGAGCGTTGACCGTGTCTCGGTTCCATTTCAGCGGAGAAGGAGGCCTCTGGTGTCTGGTTCTTGGGGTGTTTGGCTACCTCCCTGATATTCGGCCCCAACTGATCGAAGGAGGGATTCTTGACAGCATTCGAGTGTTTGAAGGCGAGTGGTGGCGGGTGTTGACGGCAACCATGTTGCACCGCGATGTGGCCCATTTGTTCTCCAATCTCTCGGCTGGGCTTGTCCTGTTCGGGGTGGTGATGGGGCGTTTTGGATCAGGGGTGGGGCTCCTGGCGATCCTCTTGTGTGGCGTGGGAGGCAACCTATTTGGATTGGCCTTCCACATGGATCCCTACCGGGGACTGGGAGCCTCGGGGGCGGTCATGGGGGCCCTTGGAATGCTCGGGCCTCACTCGGTGGGATTGATGCGCCAGGATTGGCGGGCCTATCGATGGGTGGTGAGCGGGTTGTTGGGCGTGTTGATGCTTTTCGTCCTCTTCGGACTCTCGCCGGAGAGTGATGTCATCGCCCACCTGGGCGGCTTCGTCGTCGGGGTGGTGTTTGGGCTGATTCTAGGACTGGTTGACGAGGTCGAACTGAAACGTTTTCGGTCGACGGTTCTTGCCAGCATCGTGCTGCTTGGCGGCTTGGTATTTTGCTGGGCCAAAGCCCTGACTGGTGAGTGAATGGGCCATTCAAGAACCGTTTATAAGACTGTGTTTCAATACCAAATTGAGGAATTGAATGAATGGATATTGGTATCAAAACAGGTTGTTTTATTGTTGATTCATATTAAAAATATTTAAAAAAATATAGTT
>DEAY01000370.1:0-161 GCA_002348345.1 Verrucomicrobia bacterium UBA2970 | reverse complement strand
TAGGATGAGCTCTCGGATTGGTTTTGAGGAAGGAAAAGTGACTTCATGAGCAGACGAAGCTATCGACAGTATTGCGCCTTGGCCAAAGCGCTCGACGTGGTCGGAGAGCGGTGGACGCTCCTCATGATCCGGGAGCTCATGCTTGGGCCGCGGCGGTATCG
>DEAY01000090.1:489-4650 GCA_002348345.1 Verrucomicrobia bacterium UBA2970 | reverse complement strand
TCTGCGAACTGATTAGGACCAAGTGAAAGAAGGTCGCTGGTGTCCATACTGATCACACCCCGATGAAATACGAACTGCTGAATCCGCTCGTCACCATCATTCTCGCGCTCATGCTGACGCATGCCACTGCGGCGGTCGCCCCTGTCGCGGCGAAGCCCAATATTGTTCTGATCATCCACGACCTGCGACCGCCGGAAGCCGAACGCGGACGAGTTCTTTCGGAACGGGTTCTGAACAGCGATCTTGCTTCCACCATGATCGATCTCGCCGGCTTGCCTGTGCCCGAGGGCTACACGGGGCGCAGCATGTCGCCGCTGCTTCGTAGCGACAAGGGCACCGATTGGCGCAAGGACTTCCTCTGCGAATTCCTCGTTGTGCCCAGGATCAATCCCCGCTGGGAAGGCGTGCGGGGTAGTCGTGCGACTGACGCGCGCTACTTTGTCGGTGGTCCTGAGAAGCCGCCCTATGAGTTCCTTTTCGATTTCGAGAAGGATCTTGAGCAACTGATCAACCTTGCCTTGAGCGAAGTGTCCCATCCATTCCTGAAGGGAATGCGGCGACGTGGTGATCAGTTGGTCGCCAGCGCCGGTCCGCCCATGACAGAAATCGGGGAGAATCAGGAATCCTCCAGAAAGGGAAGCCCCCGGAAGAAATAGCCCCTATGAAATCCTTCATCCCCATTCTCTCCTGTTTGCCTTTCTTGATGGTCGGCGCGCACGCCGCTCCGAGCGATGACCACCGGCCTGACATTGTTTTTATCATCGTCGACGACATGAATGACTGGCTGGGCTGCCTTGGAGGCCACCCTGACGCGAAATCGCCGCACATCGACGCGTTGGCCGCCGGCGGAATGCTTTTCTCCCAGGCCTACTGCAACTCGCCCCAATGCCGCCCATCCCGTACGAGCCTGAACCATGGGATCTATCCCTTTAAGACGGGGACGTATTTTAACGCGCGTTACCGTGAGGAAACGAGAATCACGACGCCGACCATGCAGCGGTTTTTCATGGACCATGGCTATCGCGTCGCCAGTGGCGGCAAGGTCTTTCATGGAAACCCCGGCAAGGTTGGGGATTCACTTTTCGGGCGGCCCCGGGATCCCAAGCCTCCCAAAGGAAAAGACAACTTCAATGCCATGAAGGCGCCCAATGACGGTTATGCCCTGGAGACCACCGATGAAAACATGGGGGATTATAAGGTTGCGCAATGGGCCAGCCAACAGTGGAAGACCGTTGGCGACAAGCCTCTGTTCATGTCGGTCGGTTTCTACCGGCCGCATCGCCCATTGCAGGTACCGAAGCCTTGGTTCGAATTGTTCCCACTCGATTCCATCCGCCGTCCGGCTGAACCGAAAGTCGAAGACGACTGGCATGACATGCCGGGCTTTGCCAGGAAACTGGCCCGTTCTCATGCGCACAAGCCGATGCACGAGGGTCTCAGCGATCACGAATACATAGTTGCCAACGATCAATGGGATGCCACGATTCAAGCCTACCAGGCCTCGATTGCGTTCGTCGACAGACAGATTGGCCGGTTTCTTGACTGTCTGAAGGTAAACCCGAGGGGGCGTGAAACCTATATCATGCTGGTGAGCGACCATGGTTGGCATCTTGGTGAGAAGAAGCACTGGTGCAAGGGGGCCATCTGGGAACAAACCACCCACATCCCCTTTATCGTGCGCGGGCCTGGAGTGGAAGCAGGGTCGGCATGCACCCAGCCGGTCAGCCTGATTGATGTGTACCCTTCGCTCGTGGATTTGGCGGGATTCGAAGTTCCGGAATGGTTGGACGGTGCTTCAATCAAGCCGCAACTCGCTAATCCAGCCTCGCCGCGTGGGGCTGCGATTTCATCCTACGGCGAAGGCAACACTTCGATTCGAACGGAGCGTTGGCGTTACATTCGATACGAGGACGGTTCCGAAGAGCTCTATGATCACAGCGTTGATCCCGACGAATGGGCCAATTTGGCAAATAGGTCCAAGCACGATGAGACGAAGAGGGGGTTGGCCAGCCTGATCCCGGAGAACCAACATCCGGGACTTAAGGTTCAGAGCTGGTTTGACAGATTTCAAGCAACGGGCAAAAACGAGAAGGTTTCAGAGAAGGAAAAGAAGACTAAACGCCGAAAGAGAGCTGGATCGAATGACCAGTAGGGCGTCGTATCATTGTCACTCTCAAGAGCGGAACCAATCAGATCGACATCATGATGAGGAATAGGAGAATGTTTCAACTGGCGTATTGGTTGACCGCTTGCGTGCCATTCACCGTTGCCAATGGGGCCGACCGCCAACCCAACGTCGTCGTCCTCTTCGCCGATGACCTTGGCTACGGTGAACTGAGCTGCCAGGGTAATCCGGAGATTCCGACGCCCCATATCGATTCCATCGCGAAGAACGGGGTTCGCTTCACCGCGGGATACGTGGCCGGACCGAATTGCAGCCCGTCCCGGGCGGGTCTGCTCACCGGGCGCACTCCGACGCGTTTCGGCTATGAATTCAATCCCACCGGTGCGCTCAATGAGGAGCCGGGCTTTGGTCTGCCCCCGAAGGAGATCACGATCGCCGAGGCCTTGCACGACGCGGGCTACACGACCGGCTTGATGGGAAAGTGGCACCAGGGCGGGACCGCCAAGTATCATCCTTTCCGCCACGGCTTCGACGAGTTCTTCGGATTCACACATGAGGGTCACTATTTTGTCCCGCCTCCCTACCAGGGCGTGACCACCTTGCTCCGTCGCAAGACGCTCCCGGGCGGAGCGAAAGGCCTGTGGATGGGAAAGGGAGGACTTCACTACCACGACATTCTGGGGCGAGACGAACCGGACTACGACGCCAACAATCCCATCATCCGCGGCGGGCAACCCGTGGTCGAACCCCAATACCTGACCGACGCCCTTACCCGGGAGGCGGTTGACTTCATCGATCGCCACGATGACAAACCCTTCTTTCTTTACCTTGCCTACAACGCTGTCCACAGCCCTCTCCAGGGCGCGGATGCCTACATGAGGAAGTTCGACCACATCGAAGACATTCATCGCCGCATCTTCGCGGCCATGCTGGCGAACATGGACGACAGCGTGGGGGAGGTGTTACAGCAGTTGAGGAAATCGGGACTCGAAGAGAACACGATCATCTTCTTCCTGAGTGACAACGGCGGTCCGACCAAGGAACTCACCTCGTCCAACCTCCCCTTGCGCGGATCCAAGGGACAGATGTACGAAGGCGCGATCCGAGTGCCGTTCATGGTTCAATGGAAAGGCAAGATTCCCGCCGGTCAAGTTTATGACCTGCCGGTCAGCTCCTTTGACATCTTCGGCACGGCCGCGGCGAATTGCGCCGGAGTCAAGAAGCCGAAACAGGTGGAAGGCGTGGACCTGGTTCCCCATCTGACGGGGAGGAAGAAAGGCGCCCCCCACGAAAGCCTGTTCTGGCGTCAGGGCGGAAAGACGGCCTTGCGTCACGGCGATTGGAAGCTGGTGCGAATGGGCAGGAGGTTCACCTCCGGCCAAGCGCAATGGGAACTCTACGATCTTTCGAAAGACCTTTCCGAAGAGAACGATCTCGCGGCCACGAATCCCGAGCGGCTCGCCAAACTGATCAAGATCTGGGAAAAACTCAACGGCGAGATGAGTGATCCGCTGTTTTAACGGGTGCTGTATTGGCGGTTGGGATGGTGCCGAAACGATCATGAAATCAATTGTGATGAGAGCGCTCATGGTTCTGCTGGCGGCAAGTGCCGCTGCCGTTCTTGCTGCAGCTCATCCGCCCAACATTGTCTTTGTGCTGGCTGACGACCTCGGCTACTCCGATGTCGGCTTCAACGGCCAACGCTTCTACGAGACCCCTCACATCGACGCGCTCGCCCGCGATGGGATGATCTTCTCGGATTTTTACTCGGGTGGCCCCAACTGCGCGCCGACACGCGCCTGCATCCACACCGGCATGTATCCTCCGCGCCACAAGCTGTTCACGCCTGGCGGACAGGCCAAGGGGGATGTGAGGCTGATGCGGTTCGCCGTCCCGACCAAGGGACAGGGGAATCCAATCTACAACACGATCGACTCGATGCGGAACACCATCGCCGGCAGTCACACGTCGATCGCCGAGGTTCTGGAGGGGGCGGGGTATGTCTCGGGGCGGTTTGGCAAGTGGCATTTGGGCGA
>DEAY01000090.1:0-145 GCA_002348345.1 Verrucomicrobia bacterium UBA2970 | reverse complement strand
TTTCGACGGCCAATGGCATACCGGGCCTAGTCGGCAAGAAATTCTACGGCAACATCGATGTGGCCCAGCATCTGACCGACGCGGCGGTGGAATTCATCGAGCAGAACAAAGAGGGTCCGTTCTTTTTGTACGTGGCGCACTGGGA
>DEAY01000342.1 GCA_002348345.1 Verrucomicrobia bacterium UBA2970 | reverse complement strand
TCCAGCATGCCGCTCTTACGAAGCGCCATTCAGGACTGATCTTGGACGGCTATCAAAGGCATGCGAGGCATTCCTAATTCCCGCCTCCAGACGTCCAGCGTTATTCTTTGGTATTCTAGGGAGACGTCTGGTTCAATTGAGAGGCAATCAGGAAATAGACCGTTATGAACACAAACGACATAGCGACTGTGATCACGCGCTTCTCCTTGGCGCGCAAGATTACTGTCTTCGTGCTGTTCTTGACGATTCTCGCGGTTGGGCTCATCGCCACCAGCCGTTTGCCACTCGAACGATATCCCAAGGGACAGGAGAAACATTCCATTGAGGTCCGGACGGGCTGGAGCTCCGGCGTGGGACAGGAAGCGCTTGAGAAGATCGGCCTCCCCATGGAAGAGGAACTGAGCACGGTTCGGGGGATCGACTCGATGAACACTCGAGGCTCACCCACCGCCGCGGGTGTCGAGCTACGTTTTAAACGGGGTACTGACATGGCCGTGGCCTATCGTGAGGTCCGCGATCGAATGGAGCGGGCTTCGATCCGCTTTCCTGAGGACGTCGACAACTACCGCATTTCGAGACACGGAGGTGCCAGTTCCACGGTCTGCCGAATCATCATCGGCTACAGTGAGGATGCCGATCTCTATCGGGATGTCGAACAGCATGTTCTGCGGCCGCTCCAACGGATCGACGGGGTGGCCGATGTCGGAGTTGATCTGGATCGGAAGGACGTCTTCATTGAAGTCGACAAGGATCGGGCCGAGGCCTATGGACTGAGCATCAACCGAATCGCACGACAGTTACGGGGTGACAATTTTACTTTGTCGAGTGGGACGGTTCACGAAGGGGGTAAGAAATTTCTGCTCAAGTCGGTCAGTACGGTCCAGAAGATGGAGGACTTCCGATTCCTCCCCATCACGGATACGGTGTCCCTACAAGATATCGCCACCATCAAGTATCAATCGGAAGACCCCTACGGTCATGTCGAGCGATGGAATCAACAGTTGGCAGCGACTGTCTCCGTGAGAAAGGCAAGCACGGCCAACACCGTCGATGTTAGCAAACGGGTCGCCGAAGCGGTTGAGCAGATTAAGGCCAATCCGGCCCTGGCCTCTTACAACATTAAGCTCTACCTGAACTACGGGGAGATCATCGTCAACCGGCTTCTTCAACTGGTCGAAAATGGCGTCATTGGCGCCCTCTTTGCCGGTCTCATTCTCTATTTCTTTTTGCGTCAGTTTCGAATGACCATGATTATCGCCATGGCCATTCCGCTCTGTCTTTTCATCTCGATGACCATGATGTTCTTTGCCGGCGATACGCTGAACAGCACAACCATCCTTGGACTGGTCATTTGCGTCGGGTTGCTCGTTGATAATTCCGTGGTCGTTGCCGAGAATATCCAGCGTCACTACCAGAATGGAATGTCGCGCCGGGATGCGTGTCTCAAGGGAGTGGGGCAGATCGGTTTGGCGGTGACCACGGCTACTCTAACCACAGTCATCGTTTTCTTACCTTCAGTGTTGGTTGGTGGGGAAATGAAATTCATGCTCTACCGATTGGCTCTCCCCGTGGTATCGGCGCTACTCGCCTCACTGGGCACCGCGCTGATCTTCATTCCTCTCTGTGTCTACCTCACGCTCTCGTCCAAGCGGGAAAAAGAGGGGGGGCACCGCCGGAAACGTGAAGCCATCAAGGGTTTTCTGAACACGGCCTACGAGCGATCCTTTGGCAGGTTCAATCGCGGCTATAATCATGCGCTGGCCTATTACTTAAAACGCCGATTGGACCTGGCGTTCATCCTCATCGTTCTATTGTGCAGTGCCTACTTTTACGCCTTCAAGAAGGTCGAGTTCACGAGCGCGCGCAGCGACGAAATCAGTGAATTCCGCCTGTCCATCAGGTTTCCCGAATACTTTAACACCGAGGATCGGGACAGCTACTTCAAGCAAATTGAATCCATTGTCGAAACCAACAAGGTCGAATATGGGATTGCCAGTTACAGCGTCAAGTACCACAAGTGGTCCGGTTCGTTCCAAGGCAATTTCACGAAAGAAATCACCAGTGACATCCCGCGTGAAGAAGTCGCCGACCGACTCTTTAAAATGTTTCCCGAAGTCCCGGGGCTGCGAGTTTACTATCCCGGAATGGAATCAGGAGGCCAACGAAATGACAGAAAATCTCGCTACTATGTGAGGCTGATCGGGGATGACCCTCATCTGCTTGAAGAAGTTGGAGAGTCACTAAAGCCCGTCTTCGCCTTACTCCCCGGGGTGGTTTCTCTGGAAGACGAGGATTCCGATGATCCCCCCAATGAATTGGCGCTGCTTGTCGATCGCGATCGGACGAGTTCGATCGGTGTGAATTCGGATGACGTCGCTGGGGTCGTTAGCAGTGCTTTGCGCGGAAGCAGTTTGCCCAAGCTTCAGACGGAAGGCCGCCAGATTCAGGTGCGAATGCGTTTCAGTGAGGAAGACCGCGCCGGGCTCGATGATTTGAAGAACTACCTCGTTCCGACAGATGACGGGCGATTCGCGTCAATTGGAGCGATCACGCAACCGGCCATGTTGAAGAGTGAACCTCATGTGCGACGGACCAATAAGAAGGTCAGTTACACCATTGGGATGAAATTGGAAACAGGCAAGGAGCGCGAAGCTCGCCGAGCCATTGAGAACGCCCGACGTAGCATGAACCTGCCGGAGGGCGTTTCCTTCAGCAAGCTCGAAGTCACGTTTGACGACGACGAAATCTCTGCAAGCCTCGTTGCGCTAGGACTTTCCATTCTGTTTATTTACATGCTGATCGCCTTTCAATTCGAAAGCATCCTCATGCCGCTCTCTATTGTGTTGACGATTCCCTTGGCGGCGATCGGTTCGATGTGGGCGCACTACTTGACGGGGACGAGCATGGACCAAATGGGGATCGTCGGCGGGATTCTTCTGATCGGAGTCGTGGTCAATCATGGAATCGTTCTGATCGATTATGTGAATCGGTTGCGGGTGACCGGTATGGAACGCACTGAAGCACTCTTGCTTGGCGCCAGGCATCGGTTTCGCCCGATCGTTATGACGTCCTTGACCACCATCGTTGGCATGATCCCGTTAACGATGGCTTCGGCGAGTGAGATGGGGATGAGCTTCAAGAGTTTTGGCTACATGTTGATTGGGGGGATGACCTCGGCCATGCTCTTCACGCTCTTGGCTGTGCCCGTTTTCTACACGCTGATCGACGATGGGCGAATCGCCTTCAGCAACATCTTGGCCGATGTCATGAATCCAACTCAAAGGTCTGTGTCAGGCCGCGTGTCATAGATGAATTCGATCCTCTGGATTGTTGCTTGAGAATCGTTGGCGCTCAGGGATAGCCCTTAGTCGTTGGACTTGTCGTTCCAAATGGTCGTCTGAAATCGAGTTGGTTCTAAATGGGATACAGGTGCCGTTGGGTTGAGCTATGCATCATTCATGAACTGCGGTCTGACCCCCGGTCTCTACTTGGGAGTGAACTGCCTGCCTTTGGGGCTAGTCGAGGTCGATTGGTCTGGGGCTATGCGGTAAGCTTTCCGCGGTTGTAATAGAAGTTATGAACTCAGTGTTTCCATCCGTTAGTAATTGGGTTTGGGTCGTCGGCTTGTGTACCCTGTTCGGCGAGGAGGTGTCCGGAGCTGTCGTTCCAACCGACGGGATCCGGCTGAATGAGATTCTTGCGTCGAACCAGACGGGAGTCCGCGATAATCATGGTGTGAGCAGCGATTGGGTGGAACTTTTTAATGCCGGTAACGAAGAGGTTTCTCTAGACGGTTACCGGTTAACAGATGATCTTTCGGATCCGGATCAGTGGGCTTTCACTGTGCAACGAATTCCCTCTGGCGGGCGCCTCCTGGTTTGGATGTCTGGGAAAGAAAAGGGCACGAACGTGTCGGATTCGTCGGGATCGATGGCGGCGTCGATGCCGCTTGCCGAGGTCTTGATTGATTCCGGCGCTCCATGGAAGTATCTCGTGCAAGACGGGCCTGCCCCAGGAACCCCTCAGGCGAGAATTCCGACGGGTTGGACGGAAATCGATTTCGATGACCAGGCGTTTCGAATGGGCCGCGCCGGATTGGGTTATGGGGATGATGATGACGCGACACAAGTTCCGCTAGGAACGACGGTGGTCCTCCTGAGGCACGAGTTCGTCCTGCCGAGTCGTCCGGCCTCGAATTCGTTGATCCTCGAGATGGATTACGATGATGGCTTTATCGCTTATTTAAACGGGCGCCGAGTCGCCGCGGCAAACGCTCCGGCACAGGTCAGCGATTTTGGCGCTGTTTCCCAGGGGGGGCATGACGCCGGGGTTCCTGAGCGATTCGATCTTTCTGCCCATGCGGGGCGGTTGCAGGTCGGGAAAAATGTGCTGGCCATTGTCGGTCTGAACATCAGTGCAACCAGTTCCGATCTATCTTGTCATCCGAAATTAGGCCTGTTGCCGGTAGTCTCCCACGCTAATTTCACCCTCAAGAAGGGTGGGGGAGCGTTGTATCTTGTGAGCCCGGATGGCGGGGTCGCCGATCAGGTGGATTATCCTAAACAAAGAGTCGACCAATCGATGGGCCGATCCTCGGTTAATCCTAACGAGTGGCGCTATTTTGTGAGTCCCAGCCCCGGAATGGCCAATGGCGTTGGCCGGCTGCAATCGAAACCGCTCGAAGCGCCATGGTTGTCTCCTGGTCCTGGAGCGTTCGACGAAGAGATTAGTGTGGTTGCTCGTGCCGTCCTGCCACCGGGTAAGGTCATTCGATACACCCTCGATGGAACGGAACCTAGCGGACAGAGCGCGGTCTGCCATGGTCCGATCCGACTTCAACAGACGGTGCGACTCCGGGCCGCCGTCTTTGATGGGGACGAACGGTGCAGCGCAATCGAATCTGGAACTTACCTCGTCGGGAACCGCCCCGAGTTACCGGTTCTAGCGATCTCGATGACGACCGCGAACTTTCATGATGTTCACCTTCGGTCGAACGTCTACGGCCATGCGGGGGAGCGTCCCGGGTTTCTGGAGTATTTCGATGCTTCCGGGGAGCGTGTGTTGGCGACGGGATTCGGCCTTCGGCTCCATGGCGGTTCGTCGAGGGGAGGCGATCTTCAGAGAAAAAAGTCTTATCGAACCTACTTTCGAAAACGTTATGGGGATGGCCGATTAGGTGGGGCCATCATTCCGGAAGCGGACGTGGACAACTTTGATAAGCTGGTGCTCCGTGCCAGCGCCAATGACAAGGCGCCCCACGGTTCGAGTATTCGCGATCAGGTGGTGCGTGATGTTCATGTGGATATGGGAGGGCTCGCCTCAAGGGGGTCGTGGGCCGTGTTGCTGATCAACTCGGATCATCGAGGGGTCTACAATGTCACCGAGCGTCTCGATGAGGAATTCCTGGCCTCGCATCTCGGACCTGGCGAATATGATGTCATCAAGACCGGAGAAACCCTCTTGAGCGGCACGCGGGAGGGGTGGGATGAGCTGAGGGCGTTCGTGTCGTCGAACGATTTCTCAGACGATGCGAATTACGAGGCGCTTTCCAGACGGGTGGACCTGGAGAACCTGACGGCCTATATGGTCGTCAACATGTGTTTATTGAATTTTGATTGGCCCAACAACAACTGGTATGCCGCTCGACGGGTGCCAGACGGCAAATGGATTTTCCTTTGCTGGGACTCGGAGTGGGGACTTGGGTATCGGCACCCTGGATTTGGGGATGCGCACTACGGGATCGATATGGATCCGTATGCGTTTATGGACAGTGGCGGAGGTTACGGTGGCAGTTTGATTCGGCTGATCTTTCTTGCCGCCTTGGACAACCCCCAATATGTCGCCTACTACCGACGGGCGGTTCGAGAGTATTTGGAGGGGCCACTTTCAACTGAGAATATTCTTCGCCACGTTCACCGCCACCGGGATGCGATCGCTCAGGACTTGGCCGTGGAATACCGGGACCGAGGGCAAGGGCTTGATCGATGGCACGAGCAGATCCGAGAAGTGGAATTGTTTGCGCGGAACTGTCCGGACTACTTCGAGAAGCATACTGAGGAATACTTTTCGTTTCGGAATTCTCCCGGCAGCAACGCCCGGTTGGGACTGAGTGAAGGGAACGATGGCAGACGCTATGTGATTTACCGACAAGGGGATGGCCGATTGGGGGAGCTTTCTTCAACAGGAGATAACGAGGATTGGATCCGGTCGGTGATTCGAGTGGAGGGGGGCTTCGCGTTGGCGGAGGGGCGGCCCTTCGTTTATTCGTTGAAACCGGGAAACCGACGGATCCTCTACCGGGGCCAAGACGGTCACCTTTATGAGCTCTCAGAGCCCGGAGGCGGAGGCGAGGGCATTTGGGGTAAAAGGGATCTGACCTCTCAGCTTCAGCTTCCGATTGCGAGTAGTGATCCAACGGCTGTGGTAGCCATGGGAACCATTCATATCGCTTTTGTCGATCAGAGTGCTCGACCCTGGGAGGTGTGGCTTGAACCCAACGGGGTTTGGCGGTCTCACCCATTGCCGACCAGTCCTCGACCTGCCAGTGAGGTGAGCATCGCGGCGGCGGCGTCCGGCCTCTATGTCGCCTACCGAACAATGTTTAATGTTCCTTGCGTTCAAACAGTGCCTTGGGATGCTGTCGCGGAGGGGCGGCGTCCCTGGAGGCATCGGTTAACCCAACGAGTACCGTGTCAAGGTCAGCCGGTAGGGTCCGATGCGGGTGGAACCTGGCGGATCATTTTTCGGCCGATACCCGAGTGGCCGTTGCGTGAGCCGTTTATCTTTCATTGGGATAACGGACGTGGCTATCGTGAGTATTCTGGGTCATGCGATGGGCTGATGCAGGGAGTGGCGGCCCGGCAACGCTTTCAGGCCTTGGATTTGATCGGCGAACCCACCACTGGAGCGACCAGTGATCCGATCGCTCTGGCTGACGTGTCAGGTAAGCAGCACTATTTGGCATACGTGGACGCGGTGGGTCATCTTCAAGAGGCGCATTGGATTGAACCCACCGGGGCCGACCCCGGGAAGGGAAGCTGGAGATTGACTGACTTGATGAAATTGTCAGGGGCGCCACTTGCGGAGGGGGAACCAGCCGGACTGGTCTCCAGATGGGCGTCCGGCCGCTATTATGTCTACCGAGGTCGCGATGGGTCTCTCCACGAGCTCAGATTCGATGGCCGATGGAGGCATCGTAATCTCTCTGCGGTTGCGTCCGACTGAAGATTCAGCTCTTGGAAGGAAAAGGAGTTTTTGCGCAGTGCCATCAGCTGTCTGCGAGAGAACGGAACGCAAGGTGCTTCGTCGAGATGAGTACCGCTCAGACGATACGGATCGTGTAGAAAGACTCGGTTCGTTGGATGATTGTTCCGAGAACTCGGCATTCTCCCAATCCGTTTGTGAGAGGAATGTGCGAGTTGGTGACCGGATAGGGTTCGTCCGGGACCCCTTCCAACCGGAATCACGAACGCTCCGCTTTTTCACGCGGGATCAGTGGCAACTCATTGCCGGTGACGGGCCAGCGCCACAAACGAACGATTGGGTTCGGACTCAAGCTTCTAGGACTCGGCCCGCTACAATGACGGAGCGTTGGCTTCATCGACGGGACACTTCAATGCACGGGCCATGCCCATCCAGGACGATCCTTCAGCTTGTGGACTGGGCCGAGGTCACCGGGATCCTTGTTCATGCCATCCTGGAAACTCTGGACTCAGAAGGCTGTCGTTCAGAACTTTCCTTGGGAAGGCGGCGGGTTTATCAAAGGTTCCCATCCCTACAAGCCCCGCGCTGGTCGCATAAGAAAGACCGTTCCCCTGTGACGCCGAATTCCAAAACGCCATCCACGACTGGGGAAGACTTGAGCAACTGGACGAAAAGCAGGCGGCAACGATTTAGACAAAGGAAATTGAACCAATGAGACCACGGACTTTTTGGATCCTGATTCTCACATTTGTCACCGGATTCGCAAACGCCGAACGCCCTAACATTCTGCTCGTCCTTTCGGATGACCACAGTCTACCGCATGTTGGGGCCTACGGAGACAATTGTCGCGAGTTGGGCTTGACGCCGAACCTGGACGCATTTGCCGCCCAGGGAATGCTGTTTCATCGAGCCTACACCGCCGCTCCCCAGTGCGCGCCATCCCGAGCCGCGATCTTCTCGGGGCGTTCGCCGGTTGGAATCGCGGCAACGCGCTTCGCCCAGCCGGCTCGCGCGGGAACTCCGTTTTTCACGGATCTTCTGCGGGACGGTGGCTACTGGGTCGGGTTGGACGGACGCCACCAGCATCTCGAGGGCCGGGTTCGTGACTCTGAGGTTGTCAATCAAGCGCTCATCCAACAAGGAATGAAGGGGCCAAAGTTTGAGGCCCGATTTGATCATTTTGTGCAGGCGTGGAATACCAAGCGCGGGCTGGATGAGGTCGGCGACCGCGTGGGCAGAATCCTGGATTCCGTTCCGGATGGCAGACCGTGGTTCCTCTACTTTGGGTTCAATCAACCGCATCGCGCCTGGGGCGAGGATCACGATGGCATTGATCCTGACAAACTCACGCTGCCGCCGGACTGGCCGGATCTCCCGGAGGTCCGGCTCGATTACGCACGTTACCTTTCCGATGTCCGGGATCTGGATCGGGGATTCGGGGCAATCCTGCAACTGCTGGTCCGGCGAGGGTTGAAGGAGAACACGCTCGTCATTTTCATGGGCGACAACGGCGAAGCTCTTCTGCGGGGGAAAGGCACTCTTCACACGAGGGGCACAAACGTGCCGCTTATCGTCCGATGGCCTGGAAGAGTCCCAACCGGATCGGAATCTCCGCACCTGATCAGCGGGATCGATCTCGCGCCGACGATTCTGGGCGCAGCGGAGGTCGAACCTGCTGAAGGAATGACCGGGCACAGCTTTCTCAATGTGTTGCTCGGCAAGCGCGTACCTGGCCAGAAATACGTTTTCACGGAGCGTGGCTGGCACTGGGGATCACTATTGAATACCGAAGGATTCGATCTCAGTCGATCGGTGACCTCGGACCGCTATCACTATATCTTCAATGCGATTCCGGAACGCCGATTTGCTCCCGTGGATATGACGAGGCGCAACAATATCGCCTGGGAAGCGGTGCAGGCTTCGTATGCAGCAGGTGGGTTATCGCCATTACACGAGCGACTCTATTTCCAGAATCCGCGACCGATCTTCGAGCTGTACGATTTGACGACTGATCCGTTTCAACTGGACAACCTGGCCGGCGAGACAGAATTCGAGGGGATCGAGACCGATCTCCGGACTGAGCTGGATCGGTGGATGGTCCGCGAAGGGGATTACCTCCCCCTTCCGTCTGACATCCTGCGGACGACGTCGCGGGATTAAGCTGGCGAAAGTCAGTCCAGTTTACTCCTCAATACCGACTCGCATAAGTTCGAGGACCGATCTGGCAGGTGGAAGCCTCACCCACCAAGAACAGCTCACTGCAGGAAGG
>DEAY01000386.1 GCA_002348345.1 Verrucomicrobia bacterium UBA2970 | reverse complement strand
AAAGATTCCGGCAGAAACCTGCAACCTCCGAACATCGGTGAGAGCCGAAAGCGGGAGCGAATCGCCCCCCGAAGTGGTGGGGACCCGAAAATTAGCGAGCTTGGCTAGGCTTTGCCGGTCCTCCTCCGGGAAGCGGACCTTCACGGGAATCTCGCGTCCCTCATAATGGAAGCGGGGGAGCTTGCGACCCCGAAGGGCATACCCGACGACTCCAGAAATAAATTCGGGATTGACGTTGCTGGCATTCGCACGGTCTCGATCGACCACCAAGGCAAGCTCGTTGGGGGGGCGCTCGTTGCCGGTTCTTGCGCCCACCACCCCGGGAATGCTGGTGAAACGGGGTTCGAGGTCGTCCGCCAAAGCCGAGAGTTGATCAGGATCCTCGCCTTCCAGGTTGATGACGTAGACCGAACGACCCTTGGCCTCTTCCACCTGGCTTTCCCGACCCGTCTCAAATTTGACACCGGGGGATTGGGGGAGTCGCTTCACCACGTATTCCATCATCTCCTTGGCCGTCATCTCGTAGTCCTGATCGGGTTCCATCCACCCTTCCACCCTGCCCCCGCGGCTGAAGTGAAGCAGCATGAAGCCCCGGAGATTGAGCTCCTCTTTGAGCGCCTTCATCACCGATTCGAGTTTGGCGAAGAATTTGCCGGTGTCCTTGAAGTTGGAATGGCGTGGCATTTCGACCCCGATTCGAAATGAGGTGCGATCTTCCTCTTGATTGGGGACGACCTCGATTTGCTGATTGATCACGCCAAAGGTCAGCGCGAAGAGCCCAACGATCAGCATGACCAGATCCATCCGTCTTTGGAGGAACAGTTCAAGGGCCTGTTGGTAGAGATGGCGGAGGGGTTCGATCGTGCGTTGGTAGAGTCGCTCGACGGAGGTTTGAATCCGGCGAGGCGAAGGGGGGAGCTCATCGGGGCTTTGAGTGGTGAGATAGACGCTGAGGGGAATGAAGACCAGGGCGACGATGAGGGAGGCCACCAGCGAGACCGAGATGGGTAAAGCCAATCGAAGAAGGAAAAACTGACCCTCTCCCTCCACCAGGGCCACGGGAAGAAAGACGATCACGGTGGTGAGGGTCGCCATGGTGACGGCCAATGCGATTTCCTGGGCCCCGTGGACACAGGCATCGCGTCGAGGCATCCCGGTCTGAACGTGACGATCGATGTTCTCCGCTACGACGACTGAATTATCGACCAGAAGCCCGACGCAGATCACCAACCCGAGGATGGTGATCATGTTGAGCGATTCCCCCGTGAAATACATCACGCTCAAAGCAATGAGGAGACTGAACGGAATCGAGGCCGAGACGATCAGGGTCAGCCGGAAGCGTTTGAGAAAAACGAATAGAACCAGAACGGCAAAGACCCCGCCGACGGCGCCCCCCCGGATGAGATTCGTGATCGAGGATTGAACGAGTCTCCCTTGATCAAAAAACATCTCCATGAGCGTGCCTTCAAAAATGGGGTTCTCCCGCATCGACTCGACCGCCTGATCCAATCGGCGGCAGAGTGCCACCGTGTTCGCCTCGCCCTCCTTGAAGATGACAATCGCGACGGCCGGGTTTCCGTTGACGCGAACCGAGAAGTTCTTTTCTGGCTCTTCATATTTGATCCTTGCGATGTCCTTCAGTCGGAGAGAGTCCGTGACGGGCCGATTCTCGATTTGAGCCATCGTTTGATAGGTGGCGACGGATCGGAGGAGGTACTTTCTTCCCGCTTGCCGAACCTGGCCGCTAGCCAGGGTGAAATTGTCGTCCCCGAGGTCTTGAGCGATTTGGTAGATGTTGAGGCCGTGGGCATCGGTCTTCTCTTTGTCCACCTCGATAAGAACTTCCTTTTCCCGGATCCCATCGACCGTCACGTTCGCGACCCCATCCAGTCGCTTCAGTGGCTGAATGACATGCTTCTCAATCAGCGTATAGTAGTCGGTCACTGACGAATCAATGGACATCCCCATCACGGCGACGGGCATGCTGTCAGGGTCGTCCTTGAAGATGAGGACTTGCTCAACATCTTCCGGGAAGCGGAGTCGAGCCCGCTCGACGCGGTCCCGGACTTCTCGATAGGCCACGTTGATGTCGACCTTTTGTTTGAAGGTGAGAAAGATGCTCGAGCTACGTTGCGATGAGAAGGAATTGATGTGAACCAGGTCCTTCACGGTGCTCAGTTCCTCCTCGAGCGGTTGGGTGATTTTTTCGAGAAGTTCCTGCGCCGGCGCATCCCGCCAGGGAACATAGACCCGGAGGAACTTGGGTTCGTAGCCGCGAGGAAAGAGTTCCCGCGGAATGCCGGTGGCCGCAATGAGCCCGATGACAAAGATGGAGAGAAGAAGGACAAAGACGGTGACTGGTCGATTGAGCGAGAAGCGAGCTAGGCGGCCGGCGATGGAGGGGGGAGGGGTCACGTCAGGGGCTGGTTACGGGGATCGATTGAACGGGGGGCTTCACGACGGAGGCGAGTAACCGGTCCACGATGAGGTAGAGGGTCGGAATCACCAACAAGGTCAGTGCGGTCGAGGTGATCAACCCGAAAATGACGGCAAGCGCCATCGGGGTACGGATCTCGGCGCCGTCTCCCAGGCCGAGGGCCATCGGAAACAAACCGAGGATGGTGGTGGCTGTGGTCATGAGGATGGGGCGGAGTCTCACCTGGCCTGCGGTGCAGACCGCTTCTCGGGTGGGGAGCCCCCGCTGTCTGAGAACATTGGTGTAATCGACGAGCACGATGGCGTTGTTGACAACGATGCCGATCAACATAATGAGTCCCAGGAACACCACAATCGAGAGGCTTACCCCCATGGCCTTCAGACCGATCACCGAGCCGAAGAATGCCAACGGGACGGTGCCCATGATGATCAATGGCTGAACGAGGGATTCGAATTGGGAGGCCATGATCACGTAGACGAGGAACAGGCTGAGTCCCAAGGCCAGATAGAGGCTCGACTGACTGCGTTCCCATTCCTCGTTCTGTCCCGCAAAGCGGAAACTCATATCGGGCG
>DEAY01000013.1:6202-9871 GCA_002348345.1 Verrucomicrobia bacterium UBA2970 | reverse complement strand
CCGTTTTCGCGACCGTCACTCGTTCGTCGGGCAAGGAACTTGTGCAACCGCAGTTCGTGGGGTGGGTCTTCTGGAGGAACATGGTTCCAGTAGCCCCCCTTGACCCTTTGCTAATCTTCGAACACGTTGAAGTCAATGTGTCCGAATAGCACCCTCTTGCTAATGTTCTTTTTCAACAAGATGTCGCGTCCAGTCACTTCCCTGACGCGTTCGATGACACCTCCTGAATCGAGATTGGACATGACAACAACGGGTGTTCGAACCCGGACCGCTCGTCCCCATACTGCTTCGAGTGTGTTGATGCCATGGCTGTCGGGCAGCATGAGATCCAGGAAAATCAGATCGTATGAACGCTTAGAGATCTTTTCGATGGTATCCGCCAGGGTTTCCACCCAAACCAATTCCAGCACTCCAAGCGATCGCTCGTTGTTGATCGCGGCGACATAGGCCTTCACCAATTGAGCCCATTTTGGATCGTCCTCGACCAATAGAATACGAATCGGATCGTCCACCGTTCCCGGAGATGCTGGTGGCTCGTCCGCCCAGACAACGTTCAACGAGCCGACCCCTTGTGCATCGGTGTTGCGTGACGATGATGGGGAGGGCTGTTTGTTCGGTCTGGGGATTTGTTTTTCGGGGGAAGGCGGCTCTACTCGTTCTGAGGGATCCTCCCCTTCCATCTCTCGGAGCGGGATTTGATCGGCAGGCGGCCCTAAGGACAATTCCTCATGGTCGACTCGTGCTCCGGTCCCCGGGGAGACGACCTTTTTGTGCTGAGGAAGCCTAAAATAATCGAGGAGTGAATCTACAAAGCGTTCTAGGGGCATCTCGGTAGCAAGTGATTGCAGGCAACGATTATAACTCCTGTTGACAGCAAAAATTATGACAACTCCTTGACTTGATTGCAAAGAGAAACAGGCGCCTAAAACATTCTTCCGTTTAGCGGCCCCATTCTGGGGAGAGCTGTCCTATCCTGCCCCCCCTAACTGAGCCCGTCACAGGCTCGTGAGCCTATTCAGATCGCTGCGACGACCACCGGTAGCGCTAGGGGAAGAGTCTCCCATGCGACGGAACGCAGGTTCTTTTCTCCGCAGAGGCGCTACCCTATTCCCTGATTGTGATGGGCCGGGTGTCGCGTTCGCCGAGAAGCCGCGCCAGGTGAGCTCGGCGGAGCGTTCCATCGGAACGCTAGAGTGTGGCATCGGGGGGAGTCGAGGGCGCTTTCAAGCGACGTTCCTAACGGGAGACCGCGGAATCCCGAGCGTGTTCGCGCTCAGGCAGGGGGCTAAGAAAATCGTAGAGGATTTCCTCGAAGCCGGGAGGGTTCCTCATGCCCGAGCCCGCGATGTAGCGAACGACCCCGTAGGGGGCCTCCAGGAGTTGGAGTTGGACGAGGAAGGGGGCTTGCCAGTCGTTACCCGACGCTTCCACGGCAGGCGGCCAGGTCAAATGCCACGCGGCAATCGCTCGTTGGGCGGCATGTCCCTTCAACGTCCACATGAGGCTGGCGGCCGTGGTTTTTTGGACAGGCGAAAGTATGACCGGAGCCTGGACAAACCACTGGACAAGCCGTTCGTGAGTCCAAGTCAGGGCCTTATCAAGGTGACAGAGATTACAGGCACTGGGGACGCCGAACTTGGCACTGGCCGCAAACCTGGCTGCTGCTGCGGTGATTCAGTGATTCCGGATGAACGATTCACTTTGAGGGTTGGGCGTCGTGAAGCCCCTGATAACGCCTGAGTGGGTTTTTGTAATAATCGACGTTCGCTTGTGCCGGACCATGACAGGATTCGCACGCGATGCCGAGCTCGCCGACCTTTGAAAGGAGCATCCCGGTTGCCTTGTCGAGGCCTGGGTTGCCCCCGGTGAGATGGCACCGAATGCAATGATGATTCCATTGGGTGATCAGTCGCGCCTCGCCGTTCCCACCGCGCATAAAGGCCTCTTCCCGTGGGATCCATCGCTGGTCTTTCGTAAGGTAGACTAGGGGAGGGGTTTGGAGCAATCCCTCGTGTCAAGGGCTGGCGACCCAATAGGTCTGGTAATGGTGCGAGCCCGTGGTCATTACGATTGGGAGTTGCACCCGGTGAATCGCTTCAATCGCAATCGGTTTGTTGCCTTGAACGACATACATCATCTCGTCAGGATCGGGCATTGCCGCTGTCAATTGACCGTTTTCTTGAAAAACCTGTTAGACCAACCCGTCCGATTCGATTTCCGTTCCGTCAAATCGGCCCAGCACATTCTCGGGAAAGGTGGCTTAGGTCATGGTCCTGTGATAGGTCCGATGCCAGCGCTCATATTCTCAGGAATGAAAGGATCGGCATCGATCGGAGGACACGTCTTGATTCTCGGTGTTCGGCTTGGGGAGGGCAGAACGAATGGAATCCCGGGTGGCGTCGCGTGTCGGGCTCCTGGAAAGGAGAACCCAATGAGCCGCGAGACTGACGAGCAGAATCAAGTAAGAGACAATAACTGGAACGATTCGAACCATGGACAAGTTTCAGGGCCGCTTCAGACGGTTCGAGACAGACCAGCCACTTCTACGTGCGAGCGATAAGACGTCCCAGGAAACCGGTTCGTTAATTTGTGACGTGGGGTTCGTTATCCCGGTTCCATCGTCGAGCCACGCGCTCCTTCTCGGCCTGGCCTTCCACTAGTTGGGCGATCATCTCTCGGCGGGGGAGCGGCGAGACGTGCCCGTCGGCGAAGAGAATGTTGGCCCGACCCCCATGGATTTCGAGGGGCCACTGACGCTCCGCGTACATGCCGATGAACCCGCTCCAGTTCGGGTCCCCCCTCTTGTCGAGATCCCAGTTGCTGTCCCCAATGGCAATCATATCGGTCGGGACTCGAACAGAGGACTCGAGGGCCCCCCCGTAAACCGGGTCCCCTTTATAGACGCCGAGCCCCGTGTTGGGGGTCTTCCCCGCCCAGCCACCCCAAACATTATAACCATAACTCATAAAGCTTGCGCCGCCTGGGCGAAGCCTCTGCTCGTCGGCGAGATAACCGTCCTCGGCCGGAAGACCGCTGCCGAATGCCACCTTCCATTGCGCCTTGGGCGGCGCGCTGGGGCACTTAAACAGTTCCACGTTATCGCCGAGCCCGATGTAGTTTCGAAGGAGGGCGGGCCAGATCCAGGCATTGCCCCGTTCCTGATTGATTCCCACCGGATAGCGTTGGTTGTCATCGATATAGGCAATCATCCCGATGCCCATTTGGCGAAGGTTGCTCATGCACTTGATTCCTTTGGCCTTGCCTTTGGCTTTCCCCAGGGCCGGTAAAAGCATGCCGGCGAGAATGGCGATGATGGCAATCACGACAAGGAGTTCGATCAGGGTAAAGGCATATGATTGGCGAGGGGTGCGGGGGAACCGGGTGGTGGTGGGGGAACTCATCGTTGCTCTCTTTCTCGCGGGCGAAGTCTTGTGCGTTTGTCGCTGGGGAAGTGCTCTGGAATTGAGTCGCTCATTCCGATGGCGCTCGGCAAACTGAGCGAATGCCAGATATCACCCACCCATGTTGGTCTCCGAGGTCTCATTACTGGTTGAGCTTGAAGGTTGCCTGCTTTCTGCTGTGCGTCGAGTTCAATTTGATCGCGGAAACCCTTCGGCTTGAAAAACGGCAAATCACCCATGGTCCGAACCACCATTTCTTTGGCTATAT
>DEAY01000013.1:323-5822 GCA_002348345.1 Verrucomicrobia bacterium UBA2970 | reverse complement strand
CTGCGCACTCCGTTCCAGGATCATTTACCGGATGTCAACGAGCCAGCGGATATCGTGCTGATCGACACGGAAGCGTCGTATGGGATCGAAAAAATCGCCGAAACCCGGGCTTGGAACCCTCAGCAGGGGACGATGTTTTATTGGAACCCTGAATCGCCTTCCACACAGTTCTTCTTCAATGATCGAGACCCTGAGTCTGGAAAGGTGTTTTGCGTCCTTTTTGATCTCTCCCGTCCATCGGGTTCACAAAGGATCAGGGAGTTTCGATTTGAAAAGACGCCTTTCGGCAATGGCGGTGTGGCTCAATCTGGCGGGGCGTTTCTGGGGATCAACTACGGGCGGCTTGATTGGTTGCGCCCGGTGACCGGTTACAAGGGCGCCTCCGATTGGACGCGAGGCATATTGCATCCGGACGACGATGGGATATTCCGCGTGGACATCGCCAACGGGGAGGCGCAACTGCTCGTTTCCTTCAAGCAATTGGCGGCCTTGATCAAGGACGATTTCCCTCATGTCCCGGACACGGCATTGTTTATCAACCATACCCTTTGGAATCGAGAGGGGGATCGTATCTTCTTCTTTGTGCGGGGGAATTTCGGAAACCGAAGCACTCGGATCAATGCATCCTTTGTCATGAACGGGGATGGCTCCGATCTAAGACCGATGGCCCGGCATATCGGTGGGCATCCCGAATGGGACCGGGGGCACCGTTTGATCGGGCGGGCAGGGGATCGACAGATCCTCTTTGACACAGATCACCAAACAGTCATCGGCCAATTGGGAACCCCGGAAATCTTTCCTGATCCTGAAGGCGATATCGCTCTTTCACCCAATGGAAAATGGTTTGCCAACGGGTTCAAGGATCGGCAAAAGCGCGAGAATTATGTCGTCGTCTATCGGCGATCCGACGGGGCGCATGTTCGTTCGGAAGGGTTCTCGATTGGGGACTGGGTGTCCGGGGATTTGCGGCAAGATCCTTCGCCCACCTGGAATCGGAGCAGCAACCAACTCTTGGTGCCCGGACTCGCTCCGGATGGGCAATCCCGTCAGTTGTTTCTCCTGGATCTTTTGGTGGACTAGAGCCCCCTCGAGGGGGGCACAGCCTTCCGAGGAGAGGTGATCGAAGCGTCATGAGAGCATGGATCCCATCCGGTCTCGGGTGACCAAACTTTGGTTGACCCTATCCAACCCTTTGCCCATGCTCGTCGGCGGTTTATGGGATTGAAAAATCAGGTTCTTCAAGCCCTCTCAACGAGGCTTGGCCCCAAGAACGTTTTGACCCGGCGCGAGGATCTGATTCCCTATTCGTTCGACGGCACGGCAGCCCTCAAACAACTTCCCGGGTGTGTTGTTTTTGTGCGCTCCCCTGAGGAGATTGCCGACGTCCTGCGTCTTGCGAATCAGACCAAAACAGCGGTGGTTACCCGCGGTTCGGGAACGGGTCTCAGCGGAGGAAGCCTTCCCAGTCGGGATTGCATTGTCATGTGCACGGTCAGAATGAATCGGATTCTCGAGGTCGACGAGCGCAATTTGACCCTGCTGACCGAACCGGGTGTGACGACGCTCGACATCTCCATGGCGGCTGAGCGAGTCGGGCTTTTCTACCCGCCGGATCCGGGTTCGATGAAGATCTCCACGATCGGGGGAAACGTCGCGGAAAACTCGGGAGGGTTGCGAGGCTTGAAGTACGGGGTCACCCGGAATTATGTGATGGGACTCGAGGTTGTCCTGCCGACGGGGGAACTCATGTGGTTGGGAAACAAGTGTGTCAAGGATGTTGCGGGATACTCGCTGAAGGACCTCTTCGTGGGATCGGAAGGGACCTTGGGGGTTATTACCAAAGTTTTGCTCAGGTTGATTCCCTTGCCTGGTACGAAGAAAACGATGGTGGCGACGTTTGATGAGATGGATCGGGCGGCCGAGGCGGTTTCCGCGATCATTGCGGCGAAAATCATCCCCTGTACCCTTGAGTTCCTGGATAGAACCACCATCCAATGTGTTGAAGATTTTGCCAAGATTGGATTGCCACTTGACTGTGAAGCGTTGCTGTTAATGGAGACGGATGGTCATCGGGCAGTGGTTGCCGAGGAAGCGAAGGCGATGGCGAAGATCTGTCGGCAGCAGGGATGCCGGGAGTTGCGGGTAGCAAAGACGGTGGCCGAAGGGGTGAAGTTGGCAAGCGCTCGGCGTTCCGCGTTCTCCGCCTTGGCCCGAATGGCTCCCACCACCATCCTTGAGGATGCCACCGTGCCCCGGAGCGAACTGGCCACGATGATTCGCTTTGTCGATCAGATCGCCAAGAAGTATGAGCTGAGGATCGGCACTTTCGGACACATGGGGGACGGCAATCTACATCCCACTTTTTTGACGGATGAGCGTGATCAAAAGGAGATGCATCGGGTGGAAGAGGCCTTTAAGGAAATCTTCGACGAGGCGATTCGTCTTGGGGGAACGATTACCGGAGAACATGGGGTGGGACTGGCGAAAAAGGCGTTCTTGCCTCGATTTCTCGGGGACACTCAAATTGATGTGCTTCGCAAGCTGCGGAAGGTGCTCGATCCTGCCGGCATCCTTAATCCCGGGAAAATGTTTGATTAGCATGAGAGGGCGCAATGAACAACCGGGTGACGCCTTTGAGTGGCTGGTGACGATCAGCTCGTCCTTCGGGATGGGGGCGACCGCAGCCTTCATTTTCTCCATTGAAAGGGTGAATCCCGAACTCCAATTTGCGGTGACCTACAAGACTTGGTTGGGGTTTGGAGTGGTTGGTTGGCTCACCTTTTTAGCGTGCCGGGCCCTCTTTTTTGCTCCGGGGGATGAAAACCGATCGGGGGCGGTGCGACGACGATGGTTCTTGATACTCGCGATTTTGGGCTTAGGCGGGAGTGCCGCCTCGATGGCCTATTCGCTGCGCGGGGTTTCATCGGCGAAATTGACGGAGGTGGGGATTGGTGTGTTGCTGGCCGTGTTCGTTCTTTCCATTTTGTCGCTCCTCCTTATCAGGACGATTCATTTTCTCAACGCCGACCAGGAGCGCAATGCGCTTTCCCCTGAGGACCTGACCCGCTAGTCCGGCAGAAAGCAGGGAAGGAATCGCATGCTTGTCGAGCTCGCTAAATCAAGGGATGGGGAGAGGCCCTCTTACCTCAAAGGCCTGGATTATTCCGTCGTGCAACAATGCATGCACTGCGGACTCTGTCTGCCGACCTGCCCGACGTATGACGCCACACAATTGGAGCGGAATAGTCCGCGGGGCCGGATTGCCCTGATGCGTTCGATTGCCGATGGTGAATTGACGGCGACCGAAACCTTTGCCGACGAGATGTATTTTTGTCTGGGTTGTCTCGCCTGCATGACGGCGTGTCCGGCCGGGGTGAACTATGCTGAATTATTCGAGCAGGCGCGGGCCGAGGCCGAATCCGCACGAGTGCTCACCAGTCCGTGGCGCCGATTCATCCGGATGATCACCCTCAATTGGTTGTTCATGGATCATGCTCGGTTGCAGGTGCTCGGGAGACTCATGCGGCTTTACCAAACAACGGGACTGCAGGGGTTGATCCGCCGTTGTGGCATCATGGAGCTCATGCCAGGGCGTCTTCGCGATCTGGAATCCATGATCCCGGAGATTCAACCGAATTTTTCGGACGAATTGATCGCCCCCCGATCGCTTCCGAAATCAGGGGCGGCTCGGTATCGCGTGGCGCTCCTGACGGGTTGCGCTCAGGATTTGATTTTTAGCGATGTGAACCGGGACACTCTTGAGGTGTTGCAGGAAAACGGCTGTGAAGTCATCACGCCGGCCAACCAACCTTGTTGCGGGTCGCTCCATGCTCACAACGGTGAGTGGGAAACGGCCAAGGTTCTGGCGCGTCGTCAATTGGATCTCCTGCCTCCAGATCAATTCGATGCCATCATCACTAACGCAGCCGGCTGCGGATCGCATCTGAAACACTACGCCTCGTTACTCAAGGATGATCCAGTCTATCTGGCGAGGGCGGAAGAATGGGACGGGAAAGTGAAGGATATCCATGAATGGTTGGTCGAAATCCAATTTCGTCAGCCCGAGGCCAAGCGGCCGGAGGTGCAGTTGGTGACATACCACGAGGCTTGTCATTTGTGCCATGGCCAGAACATCACTTCCCAACCGCGGGACATCTTGAAGGCCATTCCAGGATGCGAACTGACTGAACTGCCCGAAAGCAATTGGTGTTGCGGCAGTGCCGGGATTTACAACATCGTTCAACCCGAAATGGCCAACGACCTCCTGGATCGTAAACTGGCCCATATCGAGTCAACGCGGGCGCACGTGGTTGCCACGGGCAATCCAGGTTGCCTGCTGCACATTCAAAATGGAGTCCGGAAGCAAGGAAGCGACCTGCGTCTGGCCCATCCCGTGACGCTGCTCGCCGAAGCCTACCGCCGGGAAGCACACGGCGAATAGAGAGGTGAAAGACCGAGTCCCAAAAGCCGGCCACACTTCTCAGCGTGTCGGCATGCGGTGGTAGAGAAGAGCTTGAGAGGCTCGTCTGCTGGCTAAGATCAAGGGGGGCGGATTAGGGAATGCCACCCTTTGGATGCCCGGGTTGGTTCCAAAGCGCGTTCGGAACCGCAGGGGGCTGCAGTCCGCGACCTCTTGCGTCGACGGGACCGGTCAATTCGTAAAACTGCCGATAAGTGATCCGTTCAGCGGACCCGCCGAAAGCCCCGACATAGGCGCCACCACCGACGTCCCGCGTCGTCGTTTTTGATCGTCCGCCGCCATGGCGTTGGGAGATGCCTTCATCGGGATAACTGGAAACATCGTTGAAGAAGAATGGTTTGTTCTCATCGGTTTCCCACTGGAGGATATCGGTTGGATTGAAGGAGCCCAGTTTGTGGGTTTTTCCTCGTGGTAGTCGATTATAGCTGTGAACCGAACCATTCCAAACGTAGCTGCTGACATACACCTCGCGCTGTCGGAACAGACCGGCTTTGCTGCCTTTTGATTCCACCGCGTCAGTGGGGCAAATATAGATTTTATGGGCTCCTGTATAGGGCCAGATCTGACCGCGCTCTACATTGGCCCATTGATTGGAAATGGCTCGAGCCGAGCCTCGACCATCTCCTCGCATACTCCCTCCGTGGAGCCAGCATGGGTCAGGATTACCGCTTCCCCCCCAACCGGGAAGAGGCAAGAAATCCTCGCTATCCATAGCATACATCGTCATTCCCAACATGATCTGTTTGTTGTTATTGAGGTCGATCGAGCCCTGGGCCTTGTTCTTTGCCTTGGAGAGTGCGGGGAGGAGCATGCCGGCGAGAATGGCGATGATCGCGATGACCACCAGCAACTCAATCAGCGTAAACCCCTGCGGAGTCCTGTTTTTCATGCGTGTAAAACGTGGTTCGTGCGCGGGAGCCTCGCCTCCAGCTCGCCGAAAAGCCAGTTTGTTTTCGGCAACCAAGCCGGGGAACCAAGCGCTTGGCCAAGCGCGAAAACCAGCAACAGCTCGATGTAGC
>DEAY01000013.1:0-167 GCA_002348345.1 Verrucomicrobia bacterium UBA2970 | reverse complement strand
ACCAGCAGTTCGATCAGGGTGAATGCAAGACGACTTCGGGATCGAGCGCATCCAAGGGTCAGTCCGGGCTTCATGTCAGCTATTACTTCGTTTAGGAGGGCAAAAATCAAGTTTTATGATCCATCTTTGAAGGAATCCGAAAGGAAGGGATGAGATTCCGAGACGGG